>QWPJ01000108.1 GCA_003671195.1 Planctomycetota bacterium | reverse complement strand
CTATCGGATGCATAGTGGTCTAGGGTCCATTCCCAAACGCTACCGTGCATGTCATGGAGCCCGAAAGGATTCGGTTTCTTGCTACCGACTTTGGGGGCTCCGTCGGGGCAATTGTCGGCAAAGGCTGCATACTGATCGAGCTCTGTGGGGTCGTCTCCGAACGAATAAGCCGTCTTGGTTCCTGCGCGGGCTGCGTACTCCCACTCGGCTTCGGTAGGCAGGCGGTATTGCGATCCGGTGATGCCGCTTAGCCATTGGGTGTAGAGCTTGGCCGAGTATTGGGTCATTGTCACGGCGGGTTGTTGAGGATCATCGCCGAACTCGTAAGTGAAACTCGGTTCGTACAGAGGCGTAGGGATGGTGATCGCGTCGGCTTGGTCAAGCCCTGAGGCCTTGCGGACACCTTGGCGGGAGAGTCGTTTAAAGATGTCGTAGGTTTTGAGGAATGTTTTGTACTCGGCCCAAGTCAGTTCGGTTTTTGCCATCCAGAACGGTTCGACATCGACGGTAAACTCGGGGCCTTCGTCTTGGCTTCGTCCGGGTTGCTCATCGGGCGATCCGATGGTGGTTTTGCCTCCCGGGATGGGGATCATTTCAAAACTCACTTCGGTTCCTTCGACGCTATGGGAATAGGGCACCATGAACGCATCGTCGGCGAGTTTTACAAAGGGGCCAGAGTCGGGTTGGGTTTTGGAGATCCCCAAGGTGTTGGCCTTGCTGGCCTCGCTGTCTTGGGCGCCTCGGAGACTAGAAGGCAGGCTTAGCGAAACGACGAACAGGAACGTCGTGAGGCTCCATCGGGTGGTTTGGCTCAAGAAAGTCGGAAGGGACATACAGATCATGCGATTGGAGAACGAAGGGTTCGAAGTGGCGTTCGAAGGTTGCTAAACGGAGAGGATCCCCTACGTTTGAAGCTTATTAGGGTAACTGCTCGCAGGGGAATCGAACAGTCTAGAGCCTTGCTCCATCTTGTGAATACTCGGAGATTTGCTAAACAATCTGTCGTTCTCTAGGGTTTAGACCATTTCGATTCCCCCGCATTATTTGGAGTTTCAAAAAGGCGATGGATATTCATACGTTGACGCGCGAATTGCAGTTGGATAACGGCAGTAAAATTGTGATGTTGGTGGCCGATGGGCTCGGTGGATTGCCGATGCAGCCGGGTGGATTGACCGAGCTTGAGACGGCCAAAACACCTCATTTGGACGCGTTGGCTAGCTTGGGGGTTCAAGGGGCAAGCATACCCGTCAAACCTGGAATTGCGCCTGGGAGCGGACCGGGTCACTTGGCACTTTTTGGCTACGACCCCTTGAAATACATCATCGGACGCGGTGCCTTGGAGGCCACGGGGATCGGCTTTGAGTTGCAACCTGGAGACGTGGCGATTCGTTGCAATTTTTGCACGATCGACGATCAGGATCGGATCACCGACCGACGTGCGGGCCGGATCAGCAGTCAGGAAAGTGCGCCCCTTGCGATTTCGCTCCGGAAAATCCAGATTCCGGGTATCGAGATCTTTGTCGAGCCGGTCAAGGAGCATCGTTTTGTGGTCGTTTTCCGAGGAGAAGGACTCGGGGGCCATGTTGCCGATACCGACCCTCAGATGACCGGCGTGACGGCTCTAGAGCCCGTCGCACAGAATCCTCAGAGCCAAAAAACTGCCGAGGTGGCCAAGGAATTCCTGCGCCAAGCGAAGTCGATTTTGGCGGGTCATCCTAAGGCGAATTTTCACACCATGCGGGGGTTTGCGGCCAAACCGCAACTTCCGTCCTACCAAGAGGTCTATGGATTGCGGGCCGCGGCGATCGCTGTGTACCCGATGTACAAAGGGCTGGCTAGACTCGTCGGGATGGACATCGTGGGCAACGCGCAGAGCTTGGAGGAACAAATCGACGAGCTCGCTGCGAACTGGGACCGCTACGACTTCTTTTTCTTGCACTTTAAGTACACCGACAGCACCGGAGAGGATGGGAATTTCTCGGAAAAAGTGGCTCGGATCGAGGAGCTCGATTCGGTGCTCGGTCGGATTCAAAAACTCAACCCGAACGTTTTGATTGTCACCGGAGATCACAGCACACCTAGCTACTTGAAGAGCCATTCGTGGCATCCTGTCCCCACGTTGCTGGTCTCCGACTGCTGCCGCCCGGACCCCCACAGCACGTTCAACGAGACGACCTGTATTACCGGGGGGCTGGGGCACTTTGAAGCCCAGTACTTGATGACCTTGGCTCTAGCCAATGCAGGCCGCATGGGCAAATTCGGTGCGTAAGCGGCCAGAGCCCGTGTGTCTACGAAGGCTGCTTAGAGTTTCTCCAGTGCCGCTTTGTCTTCGGGGAGCAGATAGACGTCTCGAAGACTTTTCCGATCGATCATCGGTTTGACTTTTTCTGCTTCTTGGGTTTTCCCAGCATTGACCAGGGCGATGTACCAATGGAGAGCCGAGCGGGGATCCCCGCCGGCTCTGGTCGCTACGCTCAACGCTTGGGCGGCTTCATCATAGCGTTTGAGCAAGATCAACACGGTCCCTTGCGTATCCAAGAGGACCGAGTTGTTGGGCAAGATAGCGACGGCACGTTCGATGTAACCGAGAGCTTCCTGGGCGTTGTCTGGGGATGTCTCGATGAGGATATTGGCGATATTATTCAAAGCGGTGGGATTTTTGGGTTCTTTCTCAACGATCCTCTTGTAGACAGCAAGAGCCTCCGAAGTGGCTTTTTTGGCAAGAAAGAAATCCCCCATCGAGACCAACACGAGCATGTCGATCTCCTTGGATCCATCGAGTTTCTTTTTGAGCATTCCAACAAGTGCGTCGACTTTTTCCTGATCGAACTGCAGGATCGAGACGACGCTCAGGAGAACACTCGTGTCGATGGGAGTGAGGTTTAACTCATCGATCGAGTTGGTTATTCGTCTCAAAGCGGCATTGCGTAGTCGGGAGATGTCATGCCGCAATAGGGCGTTAAGATAGGTCTTCGCAATCTGTGGATTGTGGTCCAAAATGGCATCAAACGTTCGGTCCGAGCCTTCTTGATCCTCAATCACTTCAAAAAGTGCGTTGGCAAAGGCGAGGGTTTCGTCTGAAATAGCGCTCAATTCGACGCTTGGCGAGTAGTCGACTTTGGCAGTTTGAGAGAACCAATCTAAAACGACTTGGCGGGCAAGATCTTTTTGATCTTTGGCTTGGTGCCAAAGCGCTCGAATCATCGCTGTACTTCGCGAATTAGGAGAGACGGACATTAGCCTTCCGAGTTGAGTTTCGACGTCCTTGAGGCGATTTCGCTCGATGAGAAAACTGATATAGCCGCTGATATAGGTTTCGTTTGAAGGTGTGCTCGATGCAGCTTGCCCAAGTGCCGAATCGGCGGATTCTTGATAGTTGCGAGTGTCGGAGTTCTTGATTTGATCGCGATTGGAAAGGTCCAGAAGGTATCGGTTGATCACACCGAGGGTAAAGAGGACTTCGCTGGCCAAATCGCTTCGAACACCGGTGACCCCTTGAAGTTTCCCACTGGCCTTTTCCAGATCTGCGTAGGATCTTCTGGTCATCAAGAGTTTCGCGTGGACCAAGCGGTCTTCGAGCGAATTCCCAAACGGTGGAGCGGTCAAAACGTCGTCGATCTGTTTCCAGTCTGAGGGGGCACTTCGATTGGACAGAAGCATTGCAAGGCTTTGGCGAATTTCGCGGATTTCCGGTTTGTCTTTGGCTAGCACCGAAAGGTATTCGATCGCTTCGGATAGTTTGCCACCTCTTACCATCGCCTCGGCCTTGAGCAACCCATTTCGACCGACATCGCCTCCGGCACTGATCGCTTTGTTGTAGCAATCCTCAGCGCGATCGAGTTTGTTCATGTAGAGGAACATGTTCCCCAGGGTGTTCAAACGGTCATATTCCGGTGTAATCACCCGATCGGCTTCGACGGCTTGCGCCAAAAGTTCAAGTTCCGGAGTTTGCCCCGTTAACGCATAGTGCTGAAACAGAGCGCGAACAGAATCGCATTGATCAGGAGCCAATTGCCTTGCTCTGACTAGGTACCTCTCGGCTTGCTCGATACTCGCTTCTCGGTCCTTTGCATCCATGGTCCGAGAGGTGCGTTCGATGACCTTGGCGTACCAGATCCAAGCCTGTGGATCTAGCGGACGTGCTTCTGTCCCCAATCTTGCGATATCCAAAGTATTGGATTGGTTTCGTTCCGAAAGCCTTAACGCGACCGAAGCGATCCTGATGGATTGATTGGAAACCTGTCCAAGCCGTGCGATGTACGTTTCAGCTTCTTCGAATTTTCCTTCTTGATAGAGCAGTTCGATCAATCGTTCAAAGACTCGGATATCGTCGACCGAAAGCCCCACGGCGGTTTGGTAGGCTTTGATCGCCTTGGAAGGCTCCTTCATCTGTTCGCTAAGTGCACCGCGAAGTACGTACAGGTAGGCCCATTCGGGACGCACTTCTTCGATTTGCTGAATGAGTTCGAGTACCGCTGAGAAATCGGGGCGTTCATCGAACAAGGACTTGATCAGCAATCGGCGTGCTTTGGTGTATCGCCAAGCGGTTCCTTTCTCTCCTTCAAGTTTGCGGAGTTTCAGTTCTGCAGATTGCAAAACGCTATTCCAAAGCTCCACCTTCGGACGCGACTTCGCTTTCTCTTGCTGAGAAACGTCCCCGGCATATTGTGGGAGACGCAGCAGGTATTCACACAGATCGCTCATCACCGAAAAATTACTACCGGTTGCGTCGAGCATTTTCTCAACGCGATTGGAAAAAGCCTCGTCGATCGGTAAGAGTCCGACGATGAATTGATTGAGTCGAATATTCGCTGGGAAATCCTTAAGCCGTTCCATGAGATAATCGATCGCTTGGCTGACTTGTCCAGAGTTGGCCAATTGGGTTGCTTGATCTAGGTAGAAATCCAAACTGTCGGGGTTTTGATCCAATAGAACCTGCCGAATGCTCTTTGCACCTTCAAGTTCTCCCCATGTACCTAGCAAGTTGACCGCATTCTTCAAAAGCAATTCTTGGTTCGGATTGTCATGACTCAGAGCGACGAGCTTAGGAGTCCACTCGGCGATTTTTTCCTTGCGTTTCGAAGGGGTCGTTTTGCGGACGTCGAAATCGGCTTGAAGGACATCCAACAGATTGGTGAAGGAGTTATCGATTTCGTTCGCTTTGGCCAATTCGCGGGCGCGGCTCAAGGCCGTTTCGATAGGCTTCGATTCAGATTCATCGACGCCAAGCTGAACGTTCGACACGAGCATTCGAAGGAGAGCGATCTGCATCCAGTCACCTGGTTGCTTATCTTGTATCAGCTCGAACTGTTTGATCGCATCGGTAGTTCGGTTCGATTTGACCAACGACTCTGCAGCACCACGCCGAAGCGAATCGTTGTTCGGTGCAAGCGCCAAAGCTCTTAGATAGGCGTTGGTGGCTTTGTCCCAGTAACCGATTTTGCGATACGCTTCGGCTGCAAAAGCCTGAATCCTCAGCTCGGTATTCGTATCGCTCGATGCGGTGGACACCAAAAGGCTTTCGAGCTGCTCGTTGACAGCCACAAGATTACCTTGCGCATTGTAATACTCGAGCCACTGCTGTTTGACGGCCCTGGAGTACTCGGTCTGCTGTGCAGTGTTCAGACGTGGAGCATCTTGTCGGAGCGTATCGTCAGCTAGCTTGAGGGCTTCGATCGCTTTTTCCGGCTCATTGCTCTGATTGTAGATCTGAGCGATGCGCAGCCGAAGATCGATCAAAGGGGGTTCACAGACTCGTATCCCATCCTCGAGCAACTCAATCGCTTTGTCTTTCTGATTCTTGGCCAACGCCAATTCCGAAAGGGACGAATACGTAAATGGCGTTCGCATGCCGACGCCAACCTTAATCTTCTCCAGTAATTCTTCTGCTTGCTCGATTTGCGTATTCAGAGAGTCAATGTTGCCAGCACGTTTTGCGTCTAGCAACCTAGCCATTTTATGCACAGCAGCTTGTTGCAAAATCGCAGTGTCCTCAGGGAATTCCACCAACGCTTTTTCAATGTCCTCGGCAGCTTGATCCGGATCGATCCGCGAGAGAATCTGATAATTGATCAGCCATGCGTCGGGCGACGCTTTGTTCTTCTGAAGCATCTCGGCGAGCCTACGTTTCATGAAAGAAGCTAGCTCCTGGGAATCGTACTTGGCAAGATTCGATTTGACCAATTTGGTCGGTTCCAAGATGCAGGCATTTCCGAGCATCGCGGTCAATTCGACATCCCCCTTGAGATTCCCTAGAGCCTCCTGAAGATGGTCGACTGGATCGAGTTTACATCGATCCTCGACCCAAGTCGCTGTGCCGGACAAAATTCCCCCAATCGATGGATCCTCGCCTACGACGACCAAATATCGGTAACGGGTCAAGGCGAGCTTTTTGTCCAAATCAGGATCGATCTGCTCAGTGGCTAACTTGGCAATTTGCTCGATGGCTTCTCCGGATCGCATCGCTCGGGACAGGTTGTCTATGAGTCTCCCCCGAAGACTCGGAAGCTTGTCCTCAAGTTCCGGATTCTGCTCGCAAGACGCAATGGCTTGGTAGAGCATGGGGATCAACACTTCCGAACTAAGTTTCGGTGCATCGGGATCGGCCATCAATTCGGTCATCTCCACCTTCTGCCTAGGAGCATCAGGCTGGTAGACCATGTATCGATTCAAACTCTTGATGGTTTGTTCTTGATCACCCGATTCCTTGGCCGATTCAATTTGACCGAGCAGAGTTTTTTCCAGACGCCCAAGTTGCATTCGGTGCACAAAAAACAAAGACGTTCCAACGAACAGCAACAACGCCAAACTGATCAAAAACGCTTTCCAATTTAAGGAGTAGTCACTATCGCGATCGAACATCGTAAATCATTCTCCAAATTGGAAGATCAATGAAGGCAATTTATTCAAGCGAACTAGGTGAGTTCCCGCCGGATTGGAACATCCCCAAATCCATGGACCTCTTGGCAGATCTTTCGCAACACGCCCATCGGATCGTTCGATGCCGTCGAGAATCGATCACTATCGATCACCAGCGGTGCACCGATGACCACCAAGGGGGCACCGAACTTCGGAGTGCTGATCGCCTGTTCCAAGGTCAATCCGCCGACAGCCTGTACAGGAACCGACACGGCCCGAACAACCTCTTGAAGTTGGTCCATGGGGTTGGGGGCTCGGCGCCCCGATGCAGCGATCCCTCGACGCTCGTCGTACCCGATATGATGGATGACGTAATCGCAGCCGAGATCCTCCAAACGCTTCGCACCGTCGACCATCGATTCACAGCCCAGATTATCCCCCATGACGCCGATCCCGTAGTCTTTGCCTGCCTTGGCGACACATTTGATCGTCTCCTCATGAGCCCTGGCCATGACCACCACGTGGGTCGCCCCGGCTTGTGCCATCATCTGGGCCTCCAAATAACCTCCATCCATGGTTTTCAGATCCGCTACGATCGGTACCCCCGGGAATCGCTCCCGGAGACCTCGGATGGCACGAAGCCCCTCGGCCAAAATCAACGGTGTGCCGGCCTCAAGCCAATCGACCCCGGCGGCCATCGCCTCTTGGGCCGTCGCTAAGGCTTCTTCGAGGTTGGTCAAATCGAGAGAAATCTGAACCTTGGGTAACATCGTTTTGCGTCTTTGCTTCCTACTAGAATACCGATAAACCTGTGAGCTAGACCGACTGCAATTGGGCCGGAGCGGTTCGATCCAAACAAGCTGCAATATGCCTTACTGCCTGTCGCAACCGAGCCTCGTTCTCCACCAAGGACATCCGAAGATAGCCCTCGCCCGATGGGCCAAACCCACCTCCTGGACTGACTGCAACGTTTCCTTTTTCCAATAGCATCATCGCAAAGTCGATGGAGTTCATTTGCGAGGCCCAAGGCTCGGGGATCTTCGCCCAAACGAACATACCAGCCCGAGGCGTTGGTGCCTCCCAGCCCAGGCGTCTCAACCCTTCGAGCAGCACATCTCGGCGTCCTTGATAGATCCGCGATTGCTTCTCGACGGTCGCTTCGGTGTCACGAAGCGCAACGATCGCAGCGATTTGGATCGCCTGGAACATCCCGTAATCGTAGTATCCCTTGATCGTCGCCAAGCCGCGTATCATCTCGGAATTGCCCGCACAAAACCCAACCCGCCAACCGGCCATGTTGTAGCCCTTGCTCATGGTCGTAAACTCGACCCCAACATCCTTGGCCCCAGGAGCCGATAGGAATGATGGCGGGACGTAACCATCGTAGGCCACATCCGCGTAAGCAAAGTCACTGATGACCATCAATCCATAACGCTTGGCCAGTTTGACGACCTCGACGTAAAACTCCGGTTCGACCGTAACGGTCGACGGATTGTGCGGATAGTTGATGATCAACAACTTGGGCTTGGGATAAAAATGCTCACAGGTATAAGCGATATTTTTCAGATACCGATCCGTATCGGACACGTCCAGGGCCACGACGTTGCCCGAAGCCAGGATCACGCCGTACATGTGCACGGGGAAAAACGGGGCAGGAATAATCGCCGTATCGCCCGCCCCGATGAGACTCAAGAGCATGTGCGAGAACCCCTCCTTGGACCCCAGGCACACGATCGCCTCGGATTCCGGGTCCAAACGCACTCCGTACTTGCGCAAGTACTTGCTGGTCAATTCCCTACGGAGATTCAAAATCCCGTTGGCTTTCGAGTAGCCGTGGTTGCGAACATCCGAGGCCGCCTCGGCGAGTTTCTCGGTGACCAATGGATCGGGCGGATCGCTGGGGTTACCCATCCCTAAATCGATCACGTCCTGCCCAGACCTTCGCTTCTGGTAGAGCAGGTTGTTGATTCGACCGAAGAGGTAGGGCGGTAGCCGGTGCACTCGGGGTGCAAACTCAACCTTAAACGGCGCGTCTTTCATGTTTCTTTCATTGGGGATTCACAGGATCGTCCAAGTCGCCGACGAAGATGCTCACCGGCCAGATATTGACCTTAAAGCATAAGCGAGAGGAATGGGACCGGAAAGGTCCGCAATCAAGATTCCCCAATGAAATTAAAGGTTTGTCACGGTCCTGTGAGCTTGGCGATCAAGCCACATTCTTGAGGAAACCCTCGAGCATCCCGGCACGAACCGGATTTTGTAGCTTAGCCACCGCCTTGGACTCGATCTGCCGGACCCGTTCGCGCGTCACCTTGAACATCCTGCCGACCTCCTCGAGCGTATAGGAAAAACCATCGGTCAGCCCGTAACGCAAACGGATGATCTCGCGTTCGCGGTAGGTAAGAGTTTTAAGCAAAGAGTCGATCCGATCCCGGAGGATTCCATTGTTGGCATTTCGGGCCGGATTGTCGCTCGAAGGATCCTTAAGAAACTCGCCCAAAAAGTTGTCCTCTCCTTCTCCGACGGGCCGGTCAAGGCTGACCGGTCCGCGTCCGATGTCCATAACTCGCTGGACATCCTCGATTTGCAGGTTCAAAAACTCCGAGAGCTCCATCGCCGTGGGCTCTCGCTGAAACTCGTGGGTCAGGACTTTCTGTGCTTGCCGAAGCTTGCTGAGCATGTCGATCATGTGGACCGGGATTCGAATCGTACGAGCCTGATCGGCGATCGAACGGGTGATGGCTTGGCGAATCCACCAGGTCGCATACGTGGAGAATTTAAAGCCACGGCGATACTCGTACTTATCGACAGCTCGCATCAAACCGGTGTTACCCTCTTGGATCAGATCCAAGAAACTCATGCCACGGTTGCGATACTTTTTGGCGATCGATACGACCAAACGGAGATTGCCACTGGAAAGCTGACGCTTGACAGCCTCATACTCCTTGTAGCTTTTGCGAAACTCTTCGACGCGCCGACGCAAGGACCTGGGACTCTCCTGTGTCGTCATGATCAGTTGCCTGAGTTCCCCAAGGCATCGCTCGAGCTCCAGGGGTTGGGTTCCTTTTTCTCTCAGATCGGCGATCCGCTCCGAGAGATAGTCCATGCGTTGGGAGAATTGCTCGAGTTGTCGCATCAAAGGGATCACGCGCCGGGACCGCAGCGAGAGCTCTTCGACCAACACCAGCGACTTGTTTCGCCTTCGCTGGTACTGGAGCTTGCACATCGCCTTGGCACCCTCAGAGGAGCTTTTGCGGACCACGGTTTGGAAATCGCGACGGTTCTGTTCGATCAGGTGGTCCAAGGTCCCCAGATTCGTGGGCAACCTGCCGCTGATCTGCTCCTTGGTCAACTGTTCGGTAAGCGAAACTTTGATCGTACGGTCGAAGGGCAAAACACCCGCAGCGACCTTGCGTAGAATCTCGACGGTGTGCCTGAGCGCATAGTCGTTGCCCAGAACCGCTCGCCGGAACTTACGCCTAGTGATTTCAATCTTCTTTGCCAACGCGATTTCTTGCTCGCGATTCAAAAGTGGAATCTGGCACATCTGCGAGAGATACAAACGGACCGGATCGCTGGTCATCGAAGCCCTCGGTGCGGGGCTTGCCTCAAGGGCTGGCAGGTTCGATTCGGAATCCTCACCTCGGTAGACGCTCAACTTCAGCGGCTTGAGCGCACCTGCATTTCGACTCGGAATCGGAGCCCCTGGTGGCTGGCCGTTTGGAATATCCGAAGCCTCGACGATTTCGATTCCGATACGGTCGAGGGCAACGAACAACTCATCGAGTTTCTCGGCCGTGCTGGCTTCGTCAGGAAGGTAATTGCTGACTTGCTCATACGTCAAATAACCTTGATTGCGTCCCAACTCGACGAGTTGACTAAGGTCCTTTGTTAGGCTTTCCATCTGCTCCACTCCTTTGGATTTCGGAAAAAAATATCGACGACCAGACATCCATGTCCAGTCGCTGGGTCTACGGTTGCTCGATCCGGTGCTTGAGTTGCGCTTGGCGTATGAGCGACTCGAGCAGATCGATTTGCGATTGGTCATCGAGCGAGCGATCTTCTAAGGCATCTCTTTGCGATCGCACAGGGTCAGATCCATCCTGGATCGCCCATCGCTCGCAGAGCGATTCGAGTCGCGCATGGGCATCCATGGTCGACTTGGTTGCCTTGATAATGGCTTGCTCTTGAATCCTCACAAGGATGTTTTTAAGGGAAGGTTCCTCGGTTGCGGTCAAGACGCTTTGAAAATCCAAAGCGTGGCCATCGAGTTCCAAATCCAAATAAAGTTGAAAAATGGCTAACGAGGTCGGCGAAGACATATGCTCTCTCGCAATTCGCTCGATGGCCATCGGAACCAAATCGGTATGCAGGACCAAGATCTCGATAAGCTCAACTTCGCTCGGTGAGAGTTCTCGAAAGTGATACTCGATCGCTTGGGGCTTTCGTTCCTCGACTCCCTCTGCCTCGATCGCATCGGAACGGACCGACCACCGCTGGGATTGCTTGCGCAAATCCTCAAGCCTGAGTCGAAGCTGGGGCGTCGAGACGCCAAACTGGCGACTGAGTCTGGACATGATCTGCTCGATACGTAGTCCGGTCCGCGAATCGGACTGACTCGACTCTGGGATCTTGGCTAGCGAACTCAGGACACTATCGAGTGCCGTGGTGGCCCGATGGGTATCGAGCAGTGGATCAAACCCTTGACAGGCCGTGCGAATTTTATACTCCAAGGCATCGACCGCCTGGGGAATAAGCTCTCGCATCGCATCCCCACCGTAACGCAACAGATAGTCGCAAGGGTCGAGCTGCTCGGGCAACGATAGGATCCTTAAATCCATCGACTCAGAGAGAAACAGTTCAAGAATCTCCCCGGTTCGCTTCTGCCCGGCTTGGTCCCCGTCGAGCATCAACACGACCGAATCGCAATAGCGTTTAAGCAACCGGATGTGGTTTTCGGTCAAGGCCGTACCGCAGCAAGCCACCGCGTTGTCGATTCCATACTGATGGGCCATCATCACATCGGTATAGCCCTCGACGACCACAGCCACTCTCCCCTTGGTAATCGCATCCTTGGCCAAGTTCAACCCATAGAGCGTTTGGTTCTTCTGATAGAGCCTCGTCTCGCTGCAATTGATGTACTTGGCCGAATCGCTAGGGGCCCCAGGAAGCACTCGCCCCCCTAAAGCAATGGGGCGCGATTGCGGGTCGTGAATCGGGAAAATCAACCGATCGCGAAACCGATCGTACCGCGAGTCGTTGGTCCCCCGGGCAAGCAAACCGACTTTTTCCAAGGCATCCAACGAGACCTTGGCCGCCACAGCCCGATCGGCAAGCCAACTCCAAGACTCGGGGGCATACCCAAGACCAAATCGCTCCACATAGGAGGCCTCAAGCCCCCGGCTTTGAACATACTCCCGAGCGATCTGCGCCTCGGGAGCTTGCTTCAAACACGATCGAAACTCTCCGACCGCCCAGTCCAAAGCCCGATACAACGTACGCTTATCTTCGGCCGAGACTCCCTGAGCCTTCGAAGCGACCGTATCGATCACGATCCCAGCCTTGTCGGCCAAGTACTGCAACGCCTCGGGGAAGCTCAAGCCCTCGCGCTGCATCACAAAACTAAAGACATCGCCCCCAACATCGCATACCCAACACTTCCAACTCTGTCGCTCGGGATTGATCTGCATGCTCGGACGACGGTCGTCATGGAACGGACAACGGGCCACAAAATTTCGACCCTGGCGCCGCACCTCCGAATACCCAGAAATAATCTCGACAATGTTGACCGCCAGCCGGACTCGCTCCTTGGTCTGATTGTCAAAAGTCGTGCTCATGGGAAATCCGGTGTTTACAGGCGGGCGGAGTTTTTGGTATTCCAACGCCATGGTCGAAAGGACCATTTCGACCCACCTCGGTGGGCCATGCGTTTGGGGCAAAGAGTATCTTCTATCGAAATCCCCCAAGTCAACATCAGTCGACTTGGTTTCCATAGGATTGGAATTTTTCTTTTTCCGTTCCAAACCCTAAGGATGCACGGTCCAGTCCTTGCTAGCTATCACTTCGCCTCCGTTGGGGCTGACCAAGGCGTCGAGCTCGGCAATCGTCGTCGTCTTGGGAATGATCATCGCATTGCCACGAGTATCGACCCCTAGAGCGACCTCGGCGTGCAATCCACCGATCGACTCCATCGACGCGCTGCCGAACCTAGCCCCCGAGACACTCACGTCAATGTCGCCCGGTTGGGTCCATCCGACGAGCAGCCCATTGCCGGTCTCGACCACTAGCAATGTTGGCGAATCGGTCACTTGCGTCCGTCCCAATGGACCACTTGGTGGAAACACCGTTGCATTACCGGTCAAGAGCACGAAATTCGGCTGCTTGGTCCCATAAGCATCCGGGGAATTCGAACTGCAAAACACCTCGGGCATCCTCTGCATCAACGTCAGGTTCAGCGGACTGTCCCAAGGTTGATCCAATGCAAACTCATCGTGAAGATCCTTGTAACCTAAAAACGGCAAGATCAAAACTCGCCACGAAAGCAGGGGCTTGCCGGTCGGATCGACAAGACTCGCGGGAGGATAGGTCCCATAGCGATCGCAGTAGGCGTTTAAGGCCGTGGCGATCGCCTTCATACGGGTCAAGTCGTTGTTGCGATCGGCGATCTTCATCTGCCTACGCAATGCGGGCATCCCGACGAAAAGACCAGCGAGCAACATCGTCGCGAGCAAGACCCCCGAGATTCCAACAATGGCTCTTAGCAAGGCTCGATCGGCCGGATCCCCACGACCGGACGTTTCGCCCACGGGCTCCTGCCGAGAGGCTTTGCCCGTCTGAACCGCCATCACCAACCGTCGCTCGCCGTCGCGCGTAGGCATGACCACCGGCCTGCCACATTCGGCGCAAGGCCCGCTCATTCCGAGAAACTCCTCGGAGACTTGCATGCGGCTCAAACAAAACGGACAAGTGAATTCAAAAGCCATGAAAGTCACCCGATCCTAGCCGTCAATCGCTCGACGTTTTGGTTCCAATGAACTGATAGTAAGGGGTTCGGACCAAGGGCATGTAAGGTACCTTGGCGCGCTTTTCCACAAGCCACTGGCGCTTGAAGTGCTGCTCAAGAAAGGGCAGATGATCTGCGCTTGGAAACACATTGTCTCCGGAGAACCAAACCGGCCAAAAGGTCCGATTGAACCAACCATGCTTGGCTAGCCCCTGGGCAGGGTACTTGCGAGCCACATAAAAATCGATCACTCCGATGCTTCCCCCCGGACGCAAAATCCGAAGCGCATTTTCGATCGCGCCGAACCAATCGGGAATCATCGTCAAGGAGTAAGAAAACGTCACCACATCGACTTGACCCGACGGTGGGCTCCAACGGGTCGCATCGGCCGCCACGGCTTGCACATTCCCCCAGCCGTTTTTGCTCACTCGCTTCTGGACGACCCCCAAGAGCGATTCGGCCAGATCCACGACATAGATATTCTCAAACTTGCTTATCGCCGGTCCGATGAACTCTAGATTCGCTCCGGTCCCGCCCCCGAAATCAACCCATGTGCCTTGGTGGCTCTGCCCGAGTCGCTCGTAGACCTCCTGTCGGCCTTGGAGCAACCGCTTGCGAAAATCGTCATAGTGCTCGGCTTGGCCCGCATAAAAATTCTCCATCCGCTGCGCATGGTCTTTTCCACGCACAGGTCGCAAGAGCAAATGATAAAGGACTTTCAAGTCGTTGAGAAAGGACATTCGCTGTGTGGAGAAAGGCGACTATGAAAAAACCAGGGACCCGGTTCGAGTCCCTGGTTCGTATTGCAAAGCTTCGACCGAAATCTAGAAACCCTTGAATGGGTGCGAAGCGGTGTCCTTCTTGGCAACCATCTGAGCGACCGTCGGCAGACCCTTCATCGCATTGGCGATCGCATCGACCGTCGCCTGATAGTTGTAGTCGTAGATCTTTCGATCGTCGCTGGCTGCAGGGTGAATGAACACGCCGCAGACAATGACCAAGTTTTCGGCTTGATCGGCTGGAATCACGCCGCTGCCGACGCTGTCTGCCACAGCCTTGGCCACCGCGAATTGGGCAGGGCCAAACATCTGCACAGCCTGCTTCATCCCTTTGATCGTCACCTTCGTAATCATCACCGTCGAGGGCTTAACCGCTACGTTCGGTTCCAAAACAGCCAGCAAGTTCGAGTGACCGCTGCTCTGGGTTGACAACGCATTGGCAAAGGCGATGCCTACTGGCCCATCCTTGCTCCCAATCATCAAATCGATGTGTGCAATTTCATTGCCTTCGCCCACCAGGGCTTCGCCGACATAGTAAGACATGGACCAAAATCCTATCGTTCTAGAGACACTGAGACGGAGTTTTCGCGGCTTGAGCGCGTTTCTTGAACTCTGAGGGTAGCAAACCGCTACATTCTTGCAACGCTTTGGACAAACACTTTGCTGCCGTGTTCCGTTAAAAAATGTTGAGAACTCCCACAAACAAATCCAGCTATTTTCACCCGAAATCGGTGGATTTTTCCGATCGCTCCGGTTAATTTGATGGGGCTAGGCGTCCTATTTTTATGAATGGCACAGCACTTGCATTCCGAAAATAGAATCCGAGGCGATCCGCCCGGATTTTTCCTAAGCCACTCCGAAACCATTCTCTTCGATCTTCGATGGAGGCCACCGCGATGAAAAACTTGCTCCGCCACTTGGCTCTTTCTCTTGCCCTGGCACCCATCTGTGGGCTGCTCTGCTCGGTGACTTTTGCAGCCGATACCGAAAATGGTATCTCAACTCCAAAAGCCAACGTCTTGGCCCGCTCCAAGAAATCCGAACCGGCCAAACTCGGAACCGCCAAACGCGTCGCAATGTTCGATGCAATGGACCAAGGCCTTATCAGCGTCGAATACATCGGCAAGGATTCCAAACAAGCCAATATCATTTTCCGCAACAAATCCGATGAATCCATCGATGTCGTCCTCCCAGAAACCTTCGGCGCCGTGCCCGTCGTAGCCCAAGGCATGGGCATGGGCGGTATGGGCGGAATGGGTGGTATGGGCGGCGGAATGGGGGGTATGGGCGGAATGGGCGGCGGTGGAATGGGCGGCATGGGTGGTGGCGGCATGGGCGGCGGCCAAGGCATGGGGGGTGGCTTCGGCGGCGGCGGCATGGGTGGAATGGGCGGCGGCGGTATGGGCGGCATGGGCGGCGGTGGTATGGGCGGCATGGGCGGCGGTATGGGAATGGGCGGCATGATGCGCGTCGAACCTGACCGACCCCGAAAAGTCACCGTCGCTACCCTCTGCCTCGAACACGGCAAAGCAGACCCGACTCCACGCATGAAATACCGAATCGTGCGCCTCTCGGAAGTCAACGCCAACCCAGAAGTCGCAGAACTTTGCAAAGCACTAGCCCAAGGCAAAGTCCCACAAAACACCGCACAAGCCGCAGCTTGGCACATCGCCAACGGCCTGTCCTGGGAAGAACTCGCCAGCAAGCCTCGCATGATCTCCCAATACACCGGAATTGAACTCTACTTCTCCAACAACGAAATCCAAAACGCCCTGCGGCTTACCGGCTGGGCCGCCCAAGCCGCAGTAGCGACCGAGTCACACTCTAGCCCTGGGGACCAACTCCCCTCCTCCGGCCAGTCGGCTCTGCTGACCTCACCAGGTGAGAGAACCGAGACCCAAGACGCATCGGCTCAAAAGGAATAACCCCCGGTTTTCCACTGAACATTCCACTCAAGACGCTCGGGTAACAACCCGAGCGTCTTGGCTTTTGTACCCCAACACTTGACGATTCCCACACAATGCCGACGATGTGGGACGTCCAATCATCCACTCCCATCGAGCCAATCCCAGTTTTCATTACCACCCGTTTCCCACAGGAGCACTGCACTATGGCCGTTCTGGTCACCAAACAAGCACCCGATTTCACCGCCGAAGCTGTCCTCAAGGATGGATCGTTCGCCAAATTGAGCCTCAGCCAATTCAAAGGCAAATACGTCCTGCTGTTCTTCTATCCCCTCGACTTTACTTTCGTCTGCCCCACCGAAATCATCGCCTTCTCCGAGCGTGCCAAAGAGTTCAACGACCTGGGAGTCGAAGTCATCGGCGTGTCGGTCGATAGCCACTTTTCCCACCTGGCCTGGAGAAACATCCCTCGTGACCAAGGGGGCATCGGACCGATCCAGTACTCCCTGGTCGCCGATCTGGATAAACAAATCTCCCGAAACTACGACGTACTCGTCGGAGACGCCGTCGCCCTGCGAGGCCTGTTCCTGATCGACAAGGAAGGGATCGTCCGCCACCAAGTCGTCAACGATCTGCCCCTGGGGCGCTCGGTCGACGAAGCTCTCCGAATGGTCCAAGCCCTCCAATTCTTCGAAAAGAACGGCGAAGTCTGCCCTGCCGACTGGAAGGAAGGCAAACGGACAATCAAACCAGGCGTCAACGAAAGCAAAGAGTTCTTCGGCGCCGAATACAAAAGCTAATACCACCCCGGAGTGTTAACTTTTACCAGTGTTCTCGGGCATCCTAATGGCTGGTGTGACTTCCCATGAACCCCGATCCCTCCAAGCCGTCCCAACTGACCCACGTCGATCCATCCGGCAACGCCTGGATGGTCGATGTCGGGGATAAAGCCGTGACGGCAAGAAAGGCGGTCGCTCTCGGGAGAATCACCATGTCCCTAGAGGCTGCCCGTGCAATTCAATCCAACGCGATCTCCAAAGGAGACGCGTTGGGTGTGGCTCGCATCGCCGCCATTCAGGCCGTCAAGGCCACCTCGAACTTGATCCCGCTTTGCCACCCCTTGCCGATCGATTCGGTCAGCGTCGAGCATCGATGGATCTCCGAACAGGTTCTCGAATGGCGAGTGACGGTCCAAAGTACGGGGAAAACCGGTGTGGAGATGGAAGCACTTACAGGGGCCAGCGTGGCTTCTCTTTCCGTCTACGACATGGCCAAGTCTTTGGATCGTACAATGGTCATAGGCCCGATCTTCCTCAAAGAAAAAACTGGGGGAAGCCGCGGCGATTTCCAGAAAGCCGAATAAACAAGCGATGGACACCTCAGAAACCTCGACGCTCAACGCATTCCAAAACACCTCGCGAAGCTTCGAAAACCAAGTTCCAGCAAACGCATCCCAACCTGACTCGAACGAACAGAAATACCGCGAAGCATTCTCCAAAGCCTCCCGATGCATCGGGCCGCATCTGCGATCCTTCGAGGAAGAACTCTCCTCGCAACTCGTCAGCAACAATCCCCAAATCGATCGCGTTCTGAAGTATGTCGCACGGCTCGGTGGCAAACGCCTCCGACCCGCTCTGACCTTCCTTACGGCCGAATTGTTCGGAGCAAGCACCGAAGAGACAACTCGGCTTGCGATGGTCGTCGAGATGGTCCATACCGCAACCCTCGTCCACGACGACGTGCTCGACTCGAGCGGTCTGCGACGCCACCAACCGACCGTCCATGTCCGCTGGGATGTACCGACGAGTATCCTCATCGGCGACTGGCTCTTTACCCACGCCTACGGACTTGCCAACGCCGGACAGTCGACTCTCCCCGGACGATGGATCGCCGATGCGGCCAAACGAGTCTGCGAAGGGGAGATCCGACAAAACCAAACCATCGGAAACTGGGAACTCTCCCAAGAGGAGTACTTCGACATCCTCTCGTGCAAGACCGGAGCCCTCTGCGGAGCGAGCTGCGCGATGGGTGCGTGGTCGACATCCGCCCCTGCATGGCGATGCGATGTCCTCCAATCCTTCGGCAACAAACTAGGTCTGGCCTTCCAAATTTTCGACGATTGGCTAGACGTCTGGGGCGATCAAAGCCCATCGGGAAAAACTCTCGGAACCGATTTCGCACACGACAAACCGACCCTACCATGGATCTACCTGCTGGGTACTTTCAGCTCAACCGATCGCCAAGCTTGGTTCAGCCTCTACAACTCCGATCCCCAAGCCGCCAAGGCCGAACTTCAATCTCTACTCAAACAGAGCGACGCCTCCGGATACACTCTAGGATGCGCCAAAGGATTTGCACAAAGTGCCTGCGAAGATCTCCGTAAGGCCGTCGGTGGATTTGAATTGAGCGAGCGTCAAACCCAAGCACTCCGAGCTCTCGAAGAGATTGCCAAGGCAAGCGTTGCTCGGGCCGGATAGCAGAAGCTCATCGGCCCGCAATGACCGAGTACGAATATAACGAAATCCGATGCGATGCTCGATCGAATAACAATCTATCCCAACTGGAGCGAAGCGGAACGGAGGGATAGATTGTACGTTGGGCTAAGTCGCTTCTCCGTGTCTATCCTATGCGGACTCTACTTGATCCACTCCTGAGATTCAACAGCCTAGTGGGCTCGACAGCCCAGTGCGAACGATCCAATGTTCCCACCGCGCAGTTCTGCCAGTCGATCGGCTGCTCGCCTATGTTTTCACCGCGTGGAGTCGTACAGCGCGTACGACGGACTTCCAGTCCGTCGGCCAAGTCGTACAGCGCGTACGACGGACTTCCAGTCCGTCGGCCAAGGCGTACAGCGCGTACGACGGACTTCCAGTCCGTCGGCCAAGGCGTACAGCGCGTACGACGGACTTCCAGTCCGTCGGCCAAGTCGTACAGGTGGATCAATGGGCGCGACGGACTGGAAGTCCGTCGTACAAGGCGATCAAAACGTAAACTCGCTGCTAAGCCTCAAGCAACCGCCTTTCTGCGTGTGCAAACATCGGATTCCACCAAGGACTCCAT
>QWPJ01000223.1 GCA_003671195.1 Planctomycetota bacterium | reverse complement strand
CTTTCGCCGGTCATTCCTGGGCCGCCTCGCTTGACGGTAAAAAACCCATTTGGACCGGCCAAGCGACCGAAAAGGGACAGGTTCTAGAAATTCAGGCGATGGAAATGCAAGCCGAGTCGCTCTTTCCAAGACGGGAAGCTCGCCGACGATCCCAAGCAAGGGTACCGCGCGATTCGGACGCGAATCGACAAGCCGAGAATCGATGGAAGGTCGAGAGGAGCGATCATCAAATCCGCTTCATTTCCCAGGCAGGGAAAACCGTACTCGATACGGCGGATCTGGGGGATGCTCAAGGAACCGAAACGAACCGATACGATCAGCCAATCTTCTGGTCGACCAACCAGCAGTTCGCATTCACTCTTCAAATCGAACAAGGAGATCGTCGCGAGATCGTGCTCGTGGAATCTTCTCCTAAAGACCAATTGCAACCCAAGAACAAGACGATCCGTTACGACAAACCGGGAGACAAGCTCGATCGACCGCATCCGAGACTATTCGATCTTGAGTCGGGGAAAATGATCCACTTGGATCCGACGCTCTTTGAGAATCCATGGTCCATCGATCAAATCCGATGGGATCAAGATGGGAACAGGCTACTGTTCGTCTACAACCAGCGTGGACACCAAGTCATCCGGCTTTTGGCCGTCGATCCTCGGAACGGTCAAGTCACCTCGCTGATTGAAGAGGCTAGCCCAACGTACATCGATTATGCTGCCAAGGCTTACCGTGAGTGGATCCAGGATGATCGGGAAATTCTTTGGGGGAGCGAACGCGACGGTTGGTACCACCTCTACCGCTATTCGGCCGACGATGGAGAGTTGATCAACCAAGTCACCCAAGGGTCTTGGGTCGTTCGCTCGATCGATCGGATCGACCAAGAAAAACAACAGCTTTGGTTCTACGCGGGAGGAATCGCCTCCAATCAGGACCCTTACCATCGCCACTACTGCCGCGTGGATCTCGACGGCCAAAACCTTACTCAACTGACCCAAGGTGACGGCGATCATAGCGTCGAACGATCGCCCGATGGACAATGGCTCATCGATACCTATTCGCGCGTCGATATGCCTCCGGTCCATGAATTGCGTTCCTCGAGCACCGGTGAATTGATCTTCGAACTCGAACGCAGCGATCCCCAAGGACAGTGGACCGAGAGCAACAAGCCGATACGTTTCACGGCTAAAGGACGCGATGGCACGACCGACATTTACGGATTGATCGTCCGTCCGAAAGTGGTCGAACCGGGCAAGAAATACCCTATCATCGAGAACATCTATGCCGGTCCCCAAGACTCCTTCGTCCCGAAGTCCTACTCCGCCCTTTCGGAATACCACGATTTGGCCGACCAAGGCTTTGTCGTGGTAAAAATCGATGGCATGGGGACCTCGAACCGCAGCAAAGCATTCCATGATGTCAGTTATCGAAATCTAAGCGATGGAGGATTTCCCGACCGAATCTTATGGATGCAAGCCGCCGCGAAGGCTTATCCCGAGCTGGATCTAGAGAAAGTAGGGATCTACGGTGGATCGGCCGGCGGTCAAAACGCTCTGGCTGCTTTGTTGTTCTTTGGCGAATTTTACGATGCGGCCGTAGCCGACTGCGGCTGCCACGACAATCGGATGGACAAAGTCTGGTGGAACGAACTCTACATGGGATGGCCTGTTGGGCCCCACTACGAAGCGAACTCGAACGTAACGAATGCCCATCGACTCCAAGGGAATCTTCAGTTGGTCGTCGGTGAACTCGACACGAATGTTGACCCCGCATCGACCATGCAGGTCGTCGATGCACTGGTACGAGCCGACAAGGATTTCGAGTTGCTCTATATCCCCGGCGGAGGTCACGGGGTTGGCTCGTCCCCTTACTGCAAACGACGCCGCGACGCGTTCTTCCGCCGCCATTTGCAATGATCTCACGGATCGGCTTTCGAACCGCCAGATTTCGAATCGCCAGAATTCAAATCTCTGGATTCCGACTCGCTAGAGCTTGACCCACTCGATGGTGGGTCAAGCGAGTTCTGGCTGACCCATTGCGTTTTTTGGTCGCCTCGGACGATCCGGAAGTATTTGGAGATCGCGTCGATCGCATACTCGCGGCCCTTGGTCGCTCGGAGCAGTTCCCCGACCGATTCGACATGTTCGCCGAAGTTTGCTGTCGAAATCCGAGGAGTGGACTTCGGCCGACCAAAAATGGGGAATGCTGCAATGATGGCTACCATAGCGATGAGGGCCGCGTGGATGGTCATTACGTTGAATGGCCAAACCGTCAGCATTTCGAAGCCTTTGAAGTCTTCCTGCGAAGTTCCTTGGCGAATCGTCGGATCTTCGTCGCCCGAAAGGAAGCCGACTCGGCCCGCCGAAAAGGACTCGATCAATCGATCCGTCAATCGACGATTCCCAACATCGAGTAGTCCCAGATTCGAGACGATCGAACTGTTCGATAAAATGAGTACTCTGCTCAAAGAACTCGTGTAGCGAAGTTCGCTCACCAAAGGCGTGCCATCATCGGCCGCTAGGAGCACTCGCACCGTATCGTAATCGAACGCATGGATCCCATCGGCAATCGCCAAAAGCTCTTCGTCGTCGGTATTCCAGATTCTTTGGTCGATATTGGCTCCCTTTAGAGTCGGAGGCCAGAACATTCGGTCGAATTTGCGGGGAGGCGGAGGTGTGGTTCCTGGTGAATTTTGATTCGCAGAGGTTCTTCTTCTTGGTTTTGCCGGTGCGGGAGCTGCTGTTGGTGCGGGAGCTGCTGTTGGTGCAGGAGCCGCTGCCGGTGAGCTCCAATCGAGTTCTTTGCGGAGCGCATCGAGTTCGAGTCTGTCGAACGGATCGAGGGAAGATCGGACTTGGATCCGGCTCTTTGCAATCGACGGATCATCTGCCCATTCGCCCAGAAATCTCTGAACCTTGCGGAATGGACCAGGAACATACCTCCAGGTAAACCATGGAGTAACGAGCAGCTCTCGGTGGGTATCACGGAGGGAATCCAATTGGCTCGATGCGAAGGCTCCTTGGATCAGTCCGCGAGCTCTCTGCGTAGGATCCAAGTCGGAGTTTGGGTTGCTGGCGACTCGGTCCCAGTATTCGGCATGTGGCGAGTAGTCGCGACCGACGTAGACTAAGGTTTTGCTGCCGGTGCGAAGCCAGCGGTCGAGACAGTCCAAATTGGCCTTGGTGTGGAATGGAAAGTAATTCGGAGTCCAGATGATGGTTTGATATTTTTCTTCCATCGAAGGGCTCAGCGACAAGACCGTTTCGGTCGGTAGGTCATGGGCTTTGACCATTTCACGCAGGACGCTCATTCCTCCCGGACTCGCTTCGGCACTTTGCGATTCGCTTGTTCCATAGGCATCGGAAAGGTCCGATTTGCATCCGCCGAGACTTGGAATCCCAAGGACTACGAGGGCTATCAGCGCAGCCCCGACCAAGGGTTGGTTCTGTGGTTGATGCGCATTTTTGATCGACTCCTCAACCTTTGCTAGATCGAGCCACACCGTATCGA
The DNA here is from genome assembly GCA_003671195.1 of Planctomycetota bacterium. Classification (GTDB taxonomy): domain Bacteria; phylum Planctomycetota; class Planctomycetia; order Pirellulales; family Pirellulaceae; genus JBKCUI01. The sequence continues at coordinate 16,203 of QWPJ01000223.1, read as the reverse complement.
ACTGGTCTTTGGTCAGTGTTCGGCGGCCGAAATAGGCAGCTTCAAACAGGTTCACGACGTCCCGCAAGCGGGATTGAAGATGGCGGTGGGGGTTGAGTTCCCTAAGGTAGCGGTAGTTGGTTTTGCCTTTTGCAAGGGAAATGAGTTGGGCTTGGTCGAGTTCGACCAAAAGGTAGCTAAACAAAAAGACGATGGCTCGGGAATAGTCACCTTGATCCCGATACTCTGCGGCTTGGGCTCGCAGTCCTAAGAGTCCCTTCTCGATCTCTACGGGCAGATCGGAGTATCTGGCTTGCTGAGCAAGAACATCTTCTGTGTTGCGAGGTGTTTTTTTCCGGCGGTTGAACCACACCGCAAGCTCTTGGTTTTTCAAAATCCAGACGAACAACCAGAGGCCAACGATGGCTAGAGATATCCAAAGTAGATAGGAAAAAAACGTGCTGATTGCCTCCCAAAAATCGGACCAAGACGTGCTATTGCTGTTTGTAGAAGCGCTTCCACTACTCCGGGATCGTGTTGAATTGTCCCCAAATAACCATGACCAAAAGCTGTTGCTCGATTCGTTTTGAGTCCAGCCGTTTCGCGACACCAAGTTATCCCGACTCAGTGGGGTTGCTTCGAATTGAACTTCCTGCTCTTGGACATCGACCCATTGGGGGTTTGTGCCGCGTTGCAAGACGTCTTGGTCATTGAGGCGACCGATCTGGGGGAAAGCCGACGGGGCGTTCCAAACGAGCCAGAGAAATGCCAATCCGATTCGAATGCTATTCCACACGGTTCCCAGCCTCCGCATCTTGAAACCTAGTTGCTTCCGCCTTGAGCTTCAATTCCAACTCCCAGCCCTCGGCCCCGATGCGCGTATTCATATAGACCAGGAACCGAAGGATCGTTCCCCACAGGGCGATAGCCCAAAGGGCCAGGGGGTAGAAAAACAGGTCCATCCACCAGCCCCATTCCCAAGCTCCAGCGAGCGAGCCGACCAAAAAGACAAACGTGAGATTCAGAATCAGCAGGAAGACTGCCGAGACGATGCCTGCGAAAAAGGAAGCTTGGAACAACTCTCCTCCGGCTTGATGCAATCGTTTCGATCGTTGCCCGAATAGCATCGGATTCCTCGATTCTTTGCGTTTGAGAGAGAATAACGGGCACTTCTCGAGGAATAGAATCTCGGGTGCAAAGGGGCGAACGCTGCGGATCGCGGCGATCATGAAAGCCACCATCGAGATCCAGAAGGTTCCGACATAGTTGGCAAAGTCGCGATTCAAACTGAAGTATTCCATCCCGCCAATCAACGCGATCATAGGAAAGATACCTCGAAGCATGGCAAGAATCCCAAAGACCGAAAACCATTGCTTGCCGATTGCCTTAAGGGTTTGTTGTTTGGAACTTTGGATTCCGAACATGAGGTTCCCTAGCTTGATCGTCACCCCTGCCATGGCCAAGGGAGCTTGGGTATAGACCAGCATCGCCATGCACACAAGGAAACGAAAGCGAAGCCAACCGTCCTGATCGAAAAGATATCCTCTCATGACCATCGATGAAGACAGGAGCAATCCGTTGAGGAGAGCAAAGGGTAAAGCGCCCAGCAGTGCAGTCTGAAGAAGTGCTGGTCCGAATCGACGCAGGACCGCTAAGCTCAGGTCGAGAAGTTCATCGAGGTTCCGTTGTTTGATGGCGATCGCCGTTTTGTCCAATTGCATCGCGTTACCTTTCGATCCTTGGATACGGCTCGGTAGGTATCGGATCCGTGGGGTATCCCAGAACGCAAAAGTAGAACATCAGGAGCGAGGCGCTTGCCACGGAACAGAGGATTTTGACATAGTAAGGCAAGGGCGAGGGTGAAATGAAGCCTTCGGTAAAAGCGGCAAGGAAAAAAAGCAGCACCGAGACTAGGATCAAAGGAAGCGCTTTCTCCGCATTTTTCTTAAAGGAATCCAGGCGAGTCAAACCGTCGGTTGCGATCCAGCCAAGTCCCAGCCGCAGTCCTGCCGCTGCTGATAAAGCGATCGCGGTCAGTTCAAAAACTCCGTGCGCTGTGACAAACTGAAAAAAATTGTCCCCTTGACTTACCCCCGGTCTGGCCATGTACCCGAAGGTCGCTCCTAGGGAGAGGGCGTTGTAAGCGAGTTTCAGGATGGTCGGTAGGATCAAGGGACCGAGTGCAAAGCACTGCAGGCCGATGCTCGTATTGTGCTGAATGTAGAAGGCAGCGGAGCTGACGTAGGTCTCGTAATTCCCTTTCAGTGGCTGCGAGTACATGCGTTCGATCGACTCGATCTGCTCTGCACCAACGATATTCTCGGCAAAGTTTGGAAAAAGACCTTCGGCCCAACCCATGAAAGCAGCGATGCTGAACATTCCGAAAAAGACGCTGAAGGCAATCCTTACACAGATATCTTTAAAGACAGCTTGAGGTGCCGTTTTGAAAATGAATTGGTACCAGCGCGACACCGGAAAGCTATTCGAGCTATAGAATCGGCTGTGGGATCTGGCCACGAGCCGCTGGAGATACTCGATGGTCGCCGGTGGCAATTTGAGTTGATCGGCCATAGCAAGATCGGAACAAGCGTCCCGGTACAACGCGCTAAAGTGCATTGCCTCGTGTGGCGTCCAACCCGAGATCGGTGTGTCGCACATTTCGTCTAAGGTGAGCCAAGCCCTGCGTCGCTGCTCGACCAATTCGGCAGTTCTCATCGATCACTCCTTGGCGAGCTTAGCATGGGTCTGTTTGTTTTCTCATTTTCGGGACTGCGATTTTTTTCATGGATCTTCCACTGCGCATCGTATTCCCGTTTGTACAAGGCACAGAGCAAAAGGTCAGGGTCGCTCGCAGGAGGAACCCCGACCTTGTCGATGATCTCTTTGGTTAGTATCGCTGCGAGTTCACGTCTTCGTTGGGGAAGGATCCGGTTGCGTCGCTCGACGTACATTGCCACGGTTCGGAGCATGGTTCGCGACATTCGAAAATTTGGGGCGATTGCAGGGATCAACGCATTGATCCCAGGATCATCGAGCCTCAATCTCGGCGGGACCCACTTGCGCTCGTCGAGGACCACCATCGTGCCGGCCGCAAGATCCCCGAGTCGTTGAAGGCGTGAGGTCAACAGCATGCACAAAACAGCTACCCCAGCCGTGGGGACCCAATAAACCGGAGGAGCATCGGCAACCACCATCTGCAATGAAGCAAACGGCGCAAAGTCACCCAAACGAAGAAAGTTGCGAATCGTCGCTTGGTAGGCACTGATCGGACGTCCATCGGTCGAGAGCACCCTGAGCCCGCTTATCCGCTTGCCTGGTGTCTGTCCGTTCCAAATCGTTTCGAAAAACAGACCGTAGAACCAATCGAAAAAGAAGTAACTCAGCACCAAGAGGATTCCGCTGAGCATGTTCAAACTAGGCAGTAAGCGTGTGATCCCAGAGCATGCCAGGAAAACCGCTAGGGATGTAAGAATTGCAGCTCGGATGAAAATATCGAGAAAAAAGGCGGGGAACCGTCGAAAAGGGCCCGCCAGCCGGTACTCGAACTGGATGTTCTCTGGCGTGATGACATTGGCGGTTAAATCCAGTGCAGCCTCAGCACTCATTTCTCTACTTTCACAAAGCGGGCGATCAGCGATCCGACAACCCAATTGTACCATAACCCAACTCCCGAAACGCCATCGCGTTCTAGCCTTCGAGTGCGTTTTTCGCTTCGGTGGCCTTTTGGAAGGGCGTCGCTCTGGCGTCGGACCCGATTCTTCTCCAGGTGTTCCCCTGGAATTTCAGCAGCAACGTTTTTTTGATAGACTAGTCGTATCCCGTCCAAATCTTACCCAGCCGAACTGTACCTATCTGTTTGATCCACCCTCCAATCCACCCCAGGTGCTTCGATGAATTCCCCATCCAAAGATAGCGTCAATCGCCGCGAGTTCCTTTCGACCAGCGGCCTGATCGCCGCAACTGGCCTAACGGCAAGCGGTTTGTTGGCGAGCACAAATGCGTTTGCATCCCCCTTGGTCCGTCCGTTTTCGACTCCCGAAACGCTTGTGAAAACACTCTTCGATTCGCTATCCGAGAGCCAGCGTCAAGCCGTTTGTTTCGATTGGGACTACAGCACCAAGGATCGAGGATTGCTCCGCACCCGAGTGGCCAACAATTGGAACATCACCAAACCAACGATTCTGAGCGATTTCTACACGAAAGACCAAAAGGACTTGGTCCAAGCGATTTTCGAGGGGATCATCGATCCGAGTTGGCACGATCGCTTCTATCGCCAATTCAAGGACGACATGGGAGGATGGGGGAAAGGACAGAGTTTTGCGATCTTCGGAACTCCAGGCTCAGAGCGATTCGAATTCGTGCTGACCGGGCGTCACTCGACTCTCCGATGCGATGGCAATACGCAGGAGCACGTAGCCTTTGGTGGACCGATTTTCTACGGTCATGCAGCCAATTCCGATGACGAGGGAACGGATCACCCTGGAAACGTATTCTGGGAGCAAGCTCTCGCGGCCAATGGCGTTTACCAAATGCTCGATGGCAAGCAACGCAAGTTGGCTGAGGTGCCCGAGTCTCCAAGCGAAAGCGCAGTTGCTTTTCGGGGTTCGAACGCCATTGCGGGGATCCCCGTGAGCGAACTCGCACGCGACCAGCGCGAAGCGCTCGAGAAGGTCTTGGCCAAACTTCTCGAACCCTTCCGTGCGATCGATCGCCAAGAAGCTCTCGCGTGTTTGAAAGCCCAAGGTGGGTTGGAAAAACTCCACCTCGCGTTCTACACCGATGAAGACTCCGGCGGGGACAAAACCTGGGACAACTGGCGACTCGAAGGCCCAAGCTTCGTATGGCATTTCCGAGGCTATCCCCACGTTCACGTGTGGGTCAACATCGCCGACGAGCCCACCGTGGCTCTGAACGCCTAATCGACTCGTCCTTTTGCAGCCCAGTACGTGATCTTATCGTTCCATCCTATCATTTCTCTCGTTTCATTCAGTAAAACCGATGAACAAGCAACCGGCTGTTGTCAACTTTGCCCAAGAACCGATGTCCGTCGAACTCAGGGAAATCGATATCCCGGAGATCGGCCCGAACGATACGCTCATGCAAGTCGCTGCGGTGGGGGTCTGCGGTAGCGATCTGCACCAATGGGCTGGACTCCACAGTTGGCCCGTGAACTATCCAGTCACCTTAGGCCATGAATTCGCTGGCCGAATCGTCAAAACCGGCGCGGCGGTGACTGCCTTTCGCGAAGGGGATCGCGTCTGTTCGGAGACCGCTGCGATCATCGATCCGAATTCTCCAATGACTCGCGTCGGAAAATACAACCTCGACCCGAGTCGCAAGGGGTTCGGGTACGGAACTCACGGAGCGATGACTCGGTACGTCAAAGTCCCCGAACGTTGCTTGCACAGAGTCCCTGATAATCTCCCATTGCGCTACGCGGCTTTGACCGAACCTTGCTGCGTGGCATTTAGCGCGGTGGTCGCCAACGCGAACATTCTCCCTGGCGATCGCATCGCAGTCCTAGGTCCCGGGCCGATCGGATTGCTTTGCGGAGCGTTGGCCAGAATGCGAGGAGCTGAGGTCGCCGTCGTCGGGTTGCCCCAAGACCAATCGCGACTTGCGATCGCCAAAGAGTTCGGTTGCATCCCTTTGCTCAGCGATCAGCTCAAGCACTGGGCCACCGAACGCGATGGGCTAGGCTGCGAAGGGGTGGTCGATGCGGCCGGTGTTTCTGCGACCCTCAAAACAGCGATCGATGTGGTCCGCCCAGCAGGTTGGATCAGCAAGGTTGGTTGGGGCCGAGACCCGCTAGGATTCTCGATCGATCCATTGGTCCAGAAAAATATCACCCTTCAAGGCAGTTTCTCTCATACCTGGGCTATTTGGGAAAGAGTTCTGCTGCTCTTGGCCAATGGCTCGCTCGACGTTTCGAAAATCGTCGGTGGCTCCTGGAGCTTGGACCACTGGCATGAAGCATTCGAAACCATGCACTCTGGAAAAATCGCCAAAGCGGTCCTCGAGGTCCAACCCGATCTAGCTGCTTGAGTGCCATGCCCTGCGGAGTGAATCTTCGGGGCAATCTCAGCAACTGTACTTTAGCATTCCAAACCGTCGTCCAATCTAGCTACCTTCCAATCACGCGAAAGTTCCGCAATGAGTAAACGCAGGATCCTCGTCCAGCTCGATACCGATCCCCAAGCCAGTGTGTTCGATGCGGTTGTAGCGATCGATGCAGGAGCAGAACGATTATTGCAATACGCAAATATCAAACCTGAGCAGGTTCGGGATTTGGTTCATGGGGCAATGTACACACGCGGACCTGCGGATTTAAAGAACACGGCGATTTTCGTCGGTGGGAGCAATGTTGCCCACGGCGAACAGGTTTTCCGCAACGCTGTCGATACGATGTTCGAGCCGTTTAAGGTCTCGGTGATGATCGACTGCAACGGTTCCAACAGCACGGCAGCCGCGGCAGTCATCAGCGCATCGAGGCACCTAGAGCTCGAGGGAAGCACTGCCTTGGTGCTAGCTGCCACTGGCCCGGTAGGGCAACGGGTAGCCAAAATCCTAGCGAACGAGAAATGCACGGTGTACCTCTCGTCGCGATCGCTCGAGCGCTCCGAGGAATGCGTCGCTCAACTCGTCGCCCAAGGTGTCCCGCAGAATCGACTCATCGCGATCTCCAGCGCCGACCAAACCTGGACCGATAAAGCCATTCGCGAATCGCACATGGTCTTTGCTTGCGGTGCGGCCGGGGTGCGACTGATGACCGCCGAGCAGCTTGAACAAGCCGGTCAGCTCAAGGTAGCAATCGACTTGAATGCAGTCCCCCCGTTGGGGATCGATGGGATCGGATTGACCGACAAGGGATCTTCGCGGGGCGGACGGATCGAATACGGTGCTCTGGGCGTCGGTGGTCTAAAGATGAAGATCCATAAAGCATCGGTCGCCAGCCTGTTCGAATCCAACGCCAAGACGATCGATTGCCAAGAGATGATGTCCATCGGCCGCGATATTCTGGCCCTGGAAAAACCACTGAGCTGAATCGGATTCTCTCAACCGGAGTCTTGACCCACGTGCGTCAGTAGAACCTATCGAGCATTCCTTTATGGAGCGTCTTTTCAATGATCCACTCTAGGCAGACTTCTTCCATCCAGGGATGGAAAACCCTTCATGGATTTTGGTTAGGATTCCGAATCGTGATCGCCCTAGTTGGGTTCGAAGGCATCGTCTCGGGGAGCGAACCTAAGCCGACGAACTTCGTCGTCATCCTGAGCGACGACATGGGGATCTCGGATCTTGGGTGCTACGGTGGAGAGATTCGAACCGAGAATCTCGATCGCCTAGCGCGCGACGGTTTGCGGTTCTCTCAGTTCTACAATACCGCGCGGTGCTGCCCAACCCGTGCAAGTCTCTTGACTGGCCTCTATCCGCACCAAGCCGGCATTGGACACATGATGGACAAAAAGCCGCTCGAGGGCTACCAAGGGGATCTCAACGCCACCTGTCGCACGATCGCTCAAGTCCTTAAGCCGGCCGATTATAAAAACTATGCGGTTGGCAAATGGCATGTGACTCGTCACGCGGATCCCAACGGCCCGAAACACAATTGGCCCCTTCAACGGGGCTTTGATCGTTTCTATGGGACGATCCACGGCGCGGGTTCTTTCTACGATCCCTCGTCGTTGACCCGCGACAATTCCCAGATTTCCGCGTATGCAGATCCCGACTACACTCCCGAGACGTACTACTACACCGATGCGATCAGCGATCATGCAACCCGTTTCTTAAGCGAGCATGCGCAGGAGCACCCGCAAAAACCTTTTTTTCTGTACGTCGCCTACACCGCTGCTCATTGGCCGATGCATGCGCTCCCCGAGGATATCGCGCGCTATCGAGGCCGTTATGATGCCGGTTACGAACCGATTCGAAAGGCTCGATTCGAAAAGGGAGTCGAGTTGGGGCTCTATGCAAAGAGCATGGTCTTGCCCGAAGGGATCGGGAATTGGGATCGTGTCGAGGACAAAGCTTGGGAAGCGGCGTGCATGGAAGTCTACGCCGCGATGGTCGATCGGATGGATCAAGGGATCGGCCGGATCGTCGAGCAACTCAAACGCCAGGGTGCCTTTGAGAATACGTTGATCCTGTACATGCAGGACAACGGTGGATGTGCTGAAGGGATGGGTAGGACCGGGAATAAGGAGCATCCGAACATACCGCGACCTCTTGCCCCGAGCCTAGATCCGATGAACCCCGAGGATTTCGCCAAAAGCGGCAGTGTTCCGGCCCAGACACGAGATGGTTATCCGGTTCGAATGGGCAAGCATGTCATGCCTGGTCCTGCAGATACGTATGTCGCCTATGGAGAGAACTGGGCCAATGTCTCGAACACACCCTTGAGGGAATACAAGCACTGGGTGCATGAGGGTGGGATCAGCAGCCCGTTGGTGGTTTCATGGCCGGCTGGAATCCGTTCGAAAGGGCAGTGGCGCGATCAGCCCAGCCACCTGATCGACATCGCAGCGACGATTCTGCAGATTGCGAAAGCCGACTACCCTCAGGACGCAACCCCCCTGGAGGGAAGAAGTCTTCTAGGAGCTTTTGCGAATAATTCGATCGAGCGAGACGCACTGTATTGGGAGCACGAAGGAAACCGCGCGGTGCGAGCTGGAAATTGGAAGCTCGTTGCCAAGCACAATCGACCTTGGGAACTCTATGATCTGTCACAGGATCGAGCAGAGCAAGTCGACCAAGCGGCACGTTATCCGGAAAAAGTCGCCGAGCTCAATGGCTTCTATGAGGCTTATGCGAAACGAGCCAACGTAGCACCCTGGCCCTTACCCAAAAACGTACCGCCCGAGCCGTGATCGCGATTAAAAACTGCAGGTCGATCGGCCTTCAATAAGATTTATCGTACTCGTGCTCGTACTCGTACTCGTACTCGAATCGAGGCAATCATGACAGAAACCGTCTTCGACTTCGATCGGCATTCCTTCGGGAGGGAGTGTGCGATTAGGGTAGTTCCTTGATGGTCAGTTTCCGGTATCGGGCGATTGCGGTCGCGCCACCGTGGATCTGGACTGCGATGATCCCGCGGGAAGCGATATCGGGATCGGTTTCGGTGTAGTCGACCGTTTTGGTTCCGTTAAGCCACAGCTCGATGCGATCGCCTTGGGCTCGGATCCGATAGTGATTCCACTGGCCCAAGGGTTTGACGGCTTTTTTGAGGGTTTCTTCGTCGGGCTTGGCTAAGATTTTGTTCCTTCGGCTCTCATCGTAAAGAGCGCCATCGAAACCGGCCCCAAGGTCGGCTTGGTAACCTGACACTTCGTGATGGTTTGGAATCCTCTTGGTACGGAACTGAACGCCCCCATTGATGAAGCCTTCGGTCCCTTCGAGTTTCCATTCGAGTTCGAGTTCAAAGTTTTGGTACTCCGAGACAGTGGCAAGGAAGTCGTTGTCTTTTTGGCGATCTTTCAAAGAGCCTGCCGTCAGGGCACCCTCCTCAATTCTCCAAACCGTTTTGGTGTTCCCTTCCCAGCCTTCGAAGGTCTTGCCATCGAAAAGCGGTTTTGCATCCTGGGCAACCAAGGCCACAGGCCCGGCCGCCGAGGTCAGCAGGACTATGGCCCAGGAGATCGCACTCAAGGAGTGGGGAATCAGACGCAGGACTCGATTGCGGTTGTTTGGGTTTCTAGGGTTGACCATGCGCAGTAGTCTCCAGGCTTGTGTATTGAAAATCAGGTACAGGTTCGCATCGTGTTTTCGAATGTGATATCTTAGTCCGGATGAATTCATCCACACCATCGGCGACATCGGTTCGTTTGCAAATTGTTTGGGTCAGTGTGCTGATGGCACTCGGATTGTACCTGACGCGAAACTCACTGGGTGAGATCGTCAAATCGGAGTCCTTTTTGCAGGATTCTGCGTTGGTGCAAGCTTCTTCGACACGATTTTCTGTGGAATTGACCGAGGGAATCGAGAATGACCAAGTCCGGGCTTGGCTGCGATCGAGGCAGACACCCAGCGACAAGCCATTGGACTTTGAAAGGATCAAATTGCCCTACATGGTCGCCGATCAATTGAGATCTGACCAAGCCGATGCGTTGGTTTCGGAACTCGAATCGCAAGGGGCTAGAGGCTTTCGGAGGATATCGAAAAATCAGATAGGCAGTATTCTTGGGGCATTCTTTTTCTCGTATGCGCTTTTTCAGGTACCTGCCGGATGGTTTAGCGATCGGCTCGGTGCTCGACGTATGCTGACCCTGTATATCCTCGTGTGGTCGATCCTGACGTGGATGACCGGCTGGGTCGGTAGTCTTTATGGATTGATGTTCGCGAGATTCTTTTTTGGTTTCGCTCAGTCGGGGGCTTATCCGACCAGCAGTGCGATTGTGCGCCGATGGTTTCCCGTTTCAAGCCGTGGTCGCGCCAGTGGGTTGATTGCATTCGGTGGTCGGTTGGGGGGAGCTTTGGCCCCATTCCTGACGACGCTGCTGATTCTGCAAGTAGGTTCATGGCGAACGGTGTTATCGGTCTACGGATTGCTTGGAATCGCCATCGCTGGGGCTTATTATTGGATCGTCAGGGATCGGCCCTCGGAGCATCCGGCTTGCAGTCGATCCGAGCAAGAAATGATTGGCCAGATTCCCGACGATACGAAACCCGAATTGCGTGACATCGCCAAGATGATCGGATTGTATTGTGGCAGTCGGAGCCTATGGCTCAACTCTCTAGGTCAGTTTTGCGTCAACATCGGTTGGGCATTTCTGGTCACTTGGTTACCCACCTACCTCAAGGAGACCCATAAGGTTTCCGAGCAACAGGGTGCATTCATGGTCACTCTCGTATTGGCAACAGGGATGCTCGGTCAGTTGCTCGGAGGGCGGGCAACCGATTGGAGCGTCAAGCGATTTGGGTTGCGCAAAGGGCGAGTCTTTCCGATTGCCCTAGCCAATTGCATTGCAGGTTGCTCTTACTTGGGGTGCTTGATGATCGATTCGGTATGGGGAGTGGTGATATGCTGCGCGATCGTTTCGCTGATGACCGATTTTGCCAATCCCTCGATTTGGGCGTTCATGCAGGACGTAGGAGGTCGCAATACCGGCGCGATCTTTGGGTGGGCCAATATGTGGGGGAACTTCGGCGCATCGGTTAGTTCGAAAGTGGTACCCCTTTTGCTCGCTTACGGTTCGAGTTCCGGTTCTGGGCAAAGTTTGGTATTCATCACCTGCGCATGCGCTTTTTTCATTGCAGGCTGCGCGGCTTTAGGAATGGATGCGACCAAGCCGCTACAGACATCCTCAAGCCCTGCGGCTTAGTCACCTTTAGCGATCGGTTTGACATGATGCGACTTGCCACGGTTCTAACCCCAGTTTCGGAAGAAAACCTGCAGCTTGCGGCCCAGTGTGGGGTGGATGATTTGGTGATTCGTTATCCAGGTAACCAACCCGGTGCGATCGCCCAATGGGTTCAGCGCGCCAAGGTGCATGGGTTGGAGGTCGGGGTCGTGGAGGGCTACTTGCCGATCGAGAGGCTCAAGCTCGGGATCGACGACGGATCGGAGCTTCGTGCGATGAAGGACCTGCTCCGCTCGATGAGCGACAACTCGGTGGGATTGCTTTGCTATAACTTCATGGCAGGTACCGATTGGGCCCGTACGAGGCTCGACGCACCGGAGCGAGGTGGTGCCAAGGTTACGGCGTTTTATCTCAAGGATGTCGAAGCGTCGGTGATGCTCGGGGCTCGGCCTAGCGATGAGCAGCATGAGCAAATCGCTAGATCCCAGACACCCCAGAAGCTCTGGGAGCATCTAGAGCGGATGCTTGATCAGCTTTTGCCGATTGCAGAGTCGTGTGGAGTTACGATGGCGATGCATCCGGACGATCCACCCTTGGCTTCTTTATTGGAAAAGCCGCGGATCATGCACAATGTCGAGTGTTTTGATCGGTTGCTTCAAAGGTACGATTCGCCCAGCAATGCGATTTGTTTTTGCCAGGGGACGTTTGCGACCATGGGATGCGATATACCCTCGACGATCCATCGGTTTGGAAGTCGGATTGGATATGTGCATTTCCGAGATGTGCGAGGAACTCCCGAAGCGTTCGAGGAGACCTTCCATGACAATGGGCCGACCGACATGGTCGCGGCGATGCGGGCCCTCAGGGAGGTAGGTTTCGAGGGTCCTATGCGCCCGGATCATGTGCCGCAGATGGTCGGCGAGGAAGATGGCGAACCGGGCTACACGATGCTCGGACGACTTTTTGCTTATGGTTACATGCGCGGTTTGATGCAAGCGACCGAGGCAAGTCGTTAGTCGGTAGGGCAGGGGTGGGGGATTAGAAAAAGGGGTTGTCTCGGGTTCTGGCCGGAGACTTCAGGATCCCTTCGACGGTCCTCAAGTCCTCTTTGGTCGTGATCTTGATATTGCTTTCGTGGCCTTCGACGACTCGGATGGCAATCCCCATCTTTTCGATGACCTGAGCGTCATCGGTAGGGTTTCCTTTCGCATTGGCATAACCGCGTTGGAGATCTTCGGTTCGAAAGACCTGTGGCGTTTGAGCTTGCCAAAGCCCGTCGCGGGGGACTGTTTCGATGATTTGGTGGTTGGTCGGATCGACCCGTTTGACTGTAGCTCGGATGGGCGAGGCGAGAATCGCGGCTCGGTGTTTGCTGGCCTCTTCGATGACTTGATTGAGGCTCTGGCGCGACAGGCAGGGGCGAGCCGCGTCGTGGATGGCGACCAAGGCGATCCCGGGACGAATCCGTTGGAGCGCATTGCGAACGCTCTCGGAACGTTCCTCTCCGCCCAGGACGACCTCGACCCCGAATAGGGTCAGGTTGCCGGCAAATTTCTCCTGCACCATCTCTTGGTCTTCCATCGCGATGGTCATGATGATTTGTCCGACACGGGGGTGGTCGGCAAACAGTTGGGCGCTGTATTGCCAAACGGGTTTTCCGTGGACGCTGGCGTAGACCTTTTTTTGATAAGGGTCATTAAAGCGGGTGCTCCGTCCGGCGGCGGCCAGGATGACAGCGACGTCTTTCATCGGGGATTGCTCTGGTGGTTTTCAGGAAGCTGGATTTGTGGGCTGTGCGTTTCGGGGCATGAAACCGTACAGGAAACAGGCGAGCATGGTCAACCAAAACGCGATGCACTCTGGCCTTCTGAGGTCATGGAAATCCAAAAGGTGGGGGATATGTTCGATACCGTCGATATGCTGTTCGGGGGCCCTTCCTAAGAACCACGAGGAGTCGATCCAGTGCAGGTAGGCTTCGGTCAAAGCCCGACGGTGGCTCTCGATCGCGGAGAATGTTTCTTGCCATGAGCCTAGGACATTCCAACCGCGGAAACTCCAATCGCTGTTGAAGGCCCAATCGGCCAGGAGTTTCAAACCGATGACGATGACCAAGAGGTAGGCGGATACTTCGAAGCGAGGATAGCGTTCGAGGAGCCTCACGAAGACCGATGCTGCAAAACGCATCAGGATCACGCCGAGAATACCGCCAGCGACCACCACCCAGAGCTTATCGCTTTTCGAGCCAGCCAATGCCATGGCAGCCAGGATCGAGTCGACGGCAAAGGCGATATCGGTCAGTTCGATGACCGCGACGGTTTTCCAGAATTTCCAATTGTTGTGAGATGGCACGTCGCAGACAGCTCGGTCGGGCGGGGTGTTGGCAGCCGGCGTTTCAATACTCTCTTCAGTCACAAGGCTCGCGGCGACCGGGACCCGTTGCTCGATTTCCGTTTTGAGACGTTCTTCCGTGAGTTCTTCTCCGGTGTAAGCATCGACGAGGCCTGGTTGGCCTTCTTTGTCCAAAACGACCAATTCCTCTTCGGCGTCGTCCCAAATAAGGTGCTTGACGGCAATGTAGACCAAATACCCACCGCCAATGAATTTGACGATCGTCCATTGGAGCAGGTAGGCCGACAAGCAAATCGCGATAACTCGAAAAACAAACGCTCCGATCAGCCCGTAGGAAAGGGCCTTGGCCCGTTGGTGTTTGGGCAATCGCTTGACGAGCATTCCCAGCACCAAAGCGTTGTCGATCGACAAAAGACCTTCTAGGACGATGAGCAAGCCGATGACCACCAAGTCGGAGCTTTCGACGCTTTGTCCTAAAATATTGACCGCTAAGGGAAAAACCGAAAAAAAGTCTGTCATTTAGTTTATTGGGCGGTTCGGTAGCTGGAATGAGGGATGTAGGGGGGGATCTCGGGAAATCTCCGGTGCAAGAGGATACCTAAGGATAACCGTTTCGGCACCAGGGTTGACCTAGAGTCACTGGAAACTTCGCGTTTCATTGATAAACTGGGGACTTCCGCAGTCGGCAACGGCCGAACTATTTTTTGAAGTTCAATTTCCGGTATTTTACGGATCGATGGCATGGCTGAAAACGAAGAGCAAACCCCGGAGTCCCCAACGACCAATTCTGGGGCCCCAAATGGGCAAAAACAAGGCGCTGCAGGTCCCCTGAACCTCGAGGCCATTCGCCGAGCTAGGATGGCCCAGGAGCAAGCCACTCGGGGTTCTCAACCCGAGTCAAAGCGTCGCAAAGATGCTAACGGTCCACAGGGCAATCAACCCGGGCGTTCTGGACCATCCCCGAATAAGCTTTCAGAAGTGGCGATCGGTGGGCAAGCCCAAGCCAAGGGGACCTCTGAGGACATCGCCGCTGGCCGAACCGACGCGATGGACCCTCAGAACATCGGTGCAGAGAAAATCGACGCAGCGAAAATCGACGCAGAGTCGATGCCCGAACGATATCGGTCCAACAAGGATTCAGCACCCGCTGTAGCGGCCAAGGTTCCGGTTCCGACCTCGCGGCGTAGGGACCAACAAGAAGACTCGGAATTGGCCGAGGCGCTCGAAGGTGCCGATCTTGAGCACCTGATGATCGGGGAAAAGAACGCCGGCCGTGTCGGGGTCTCCTTGGAGATCGGCAATCGATACCAAGCCCGAGTGATCAAGGTCCATAATGCAAATGTTTTCGTGAGTTTGGGCGGCCCGAACGAAGGCGTTGTGCCTTTGTTGCAATTCCTGGACATGCCGACTGAGGGCCAGCAGATCGATGTCATGATCCGGTCGTTTAATGCCGACGAGGGCCTCTATGAGTTGGGATTGCCAGGCGAGGCCGTCACGGCCAACGACTGGGCCGATCTCGAAGAGGGTGCCATTGTCGAAGCGAAGATCGAGAGCGCAAATACCGGTGGTGTCGAGTGCAAAGTCGGGAACATCCGTGGGTTTATCCCCATGAGTCAGCTTTCCGAGTACCGCATCGAATCGGCCGCCGATTACATCGGACAAAAGCTCCTTTGCTTGGTGACCGAAGCGAACCAACGGCGTGGAAATCTCGTCCTTTCGCACCGCTCGGTTTTGGAACGAGAAAAGCAAGAGAAAAAACAAGAGCGGCTCGCGACCCTCGAAATCGGTCAGCTTTGCGAAGGTACGGTCCGCAAGTTGATGGATTTTGGAGCGTTTGTCGATATCGGAGGGCTCGATGGCTTGATTCACATCACGCAGCTTTCCTGGGAGAAAATCAAGCATCCATCGGAGGTGCTCAACGAGGGGGACAAGGTTCAGGTTCGGATCGAGAAATTCGATCCCAAGACCGCCAAGATTTCCCTGTCTTACCGCTCGTTGCAAGATGACCCTTGGAGTGACGTCGAGGCTCGCTTTCCAGTGGGAGCTACCGTCAAGGGTGCCGTATCGCGTTTGGCCGAATTCGGCGCGTTCGTGAAGTTATCCACCGGGATCGAAGGGCTTATCCACATTTCGGAGTTAGCCCATCGACGCGTCAGCAGTGTTTCGCAGGTGCTAGCCGAGGGCCAAGAGGTCGAGGTCAAGATTCTGACCGTTGACCAGAGCGCTCAACGGATCGGCTTGTCGCTCAAAGCGACGCAGGCCAAGCCGGGTGCGTCGCAATCCGAGGTCAAGGACGAAGTCGAACCAGAGATCGTCAAGCGCGACAGTGCCGTCAAGAAGTTTCAGGGCCCGCTCCGTGGGGGCACCGGCCCGAGCCATGGCGGAGATTTGTTCGGTCTGAAGCTTTGATAGAGATCCGGCTCTTCGTAGTGGATCTCCCGTAGAGATCCGGCTGCTTGGAAGAAAAAAACGCAAAGACGCAAAGACGCAAAGGTAGTGGATCTCCCGCAGAGATCCGGCTGCTTGGGAAGAAAAAAACGCAAAGACGCAAGGGCGCAAAGACGCAAAGGTAGTG
>QWPJ01000207.1 GCA_003671195.1 Planctomycetota bacterium | reverse complement strand
GGTAAAAGTGTCGGTAAAAGCAAACAGGCCAACGTTTTGAGGCGTCGGCCTGCATCTATAAGACCTGGGTATTTTTGGTTCGCTACCCAGCGGATCAGTTGCGGATGCCGGATTTGAACCGACGACCGGGGGGTTATGAGCCTCCCGATACGGGCATTCTCCGCACGCTGGATGCTTGCGAAATCGAGCGGACGCGGGCAGAAGCGTTGTGACTATCTCATTGTCCTGGATCTGCGGTCGTTTTGCCATCGAGAAAACTTCGAAATTCCTCCGCTAAGTCCTCTCCATAGGTAAGCTCAATAAACGTGCACTGCACTTGATGCTCGTCGAACTCCGGATGCCTCCTGCGGATCGCGTCGAAGCCCATCCGCTTGATCTGACTCGACCAGGAGCTCATTTTCGCGATCCGCTCCGGCGGCGTCATTCTACGAAAACACTCTAACTGCATCTCAAGTGCTTCTTCGCTCGTGTCGGTGGTGTATGTCCTGGAGTCCATGGCGGAATTATAGCCGGGAGGCGGGAGGCCAATACCGTCAAATCGGGACATTGATGAAGTCGCATTTTCTGGTATTCGGCGAATGATAGCGGAGCAGCGCAAGCGGCCCGGTAAGTCTAAATATCCAGTGGTTTCCCGAGTGTTCGAGCGTGGTACACGACACTTGACCCTTCACCGGAGGGCTTGCGCCCAACCGCTTTCAAAAACCCCTCGGCTTGCGCCGAAATACACTCAAATCCAATCTTTCCTAAAATGATCCAGATGTCGATTTGACGGTGTTGGGCTGGAGGGGGAAGGTGAAAACTGGAGATTTCAACGGGTGTTTTCGAAAGCGGATGCGATCAATGGGTCGCCTGATCCCCCCAGGAAACGAAAAAAGCCGTTGGACAGGATCCAAAGGCTTTCAAAAGTTGCGGGAGCCGGATTTGAACCGACGACCTCGAGGTTATGAGCCTCGCGAGCTACCAGGCTGCTCCATCCCGCGGGGCAAAAGATATCGATTTCCATCGGGCTGTCTAGGCCTCTCGGAGTTTTCTTGGCCAGAGACCTATGGGACCTATGGGACCTATGGGACGGATCAGACGGATCAGACGGATCGGACGGATCAGACGGATCAGACGGATCAGGGAAACTAATCCGGGAAAGTTTCGGGTTGGGGGAATTCCGATCAAGCTTGACCTTGGCCGGTATCCGAAAGATACTCTTGGTTAGTGCTCCGGCGAATTGCTGGCACTCCCCGCCTTACTCAACCCCCCCACCGCCCAACCTCAGACTCACCGCCCAACCTCAGACTCGCCACCCCCACCCTCAGTCCACCGCCCAAACCCACCCACCACAACTTGTTCGCGGAGCGAACGTTCTAAGTTCTCCAAGGGATTCGTCGCATGATTTCAGACCCCAGCGGGATCGAACCGTTGCTTGATTCTGTCAAGCTCCGGGAACTTGCTGACTGCCTCAACGGCGGCTCGCCCGTCGACGCTCTCGCACAACGCTGGAGTTTCCCTAGCGCCCAAGAACTGCTGGCCACTAGCGCCCGCTCGATGCAACTCGAGTGGCTCGCCTCGGACGAAACCGAAATCTCGGGCGATTCCCTCGACGGCTTCCCCGCAAAGCTGATCCACCGCCACGCCGTCTTTCCACTCGAACGCGGCGAAGGTTGGATGCGACTGGCCGTTTCAAACCCGTTCGACTTTGCCGCCATCGACTCGGTCGCTTCGGCCCTCGAAGTCGAGGTCCGGCCGGTCATGGCGACTGCCGAGACGATCCAACGCCTGACCAAGAAATACTTGGGCGTCGGCTCCGAGACGATCGATGGCCTGATCGCTCTGCAGCGCATGCAATTCGGCGACATCGAAATGCTCGAAGGGATCGACCCGGATAGCCTTGAGGATGCCGAGGAGGCCCAGCAGGCCTCGGTCGTTCGGCTCGTCAACGAGATCTTGACCGAAGCGATCGAAGCTCGGGCCAGCGATATCCACATCGAATCCCAGGAGGCGGGCTTGAAAATCCGTCACCGTATCGACGGCGTTCTGCAACGTCAGCCGACCCCTTCGGAAATGAACCAGTTCCGAGCGGCGATCATCAGCCGGCTGAAGATCATGGCCAAGATGAACATCGCCGAGAAACGGGTTCCCCAGGACGGCCGAATCAAGCTACGCGTCTCGGGTCGAGAGATCGATGTTCGTGTTTCGGTCATCCCGATGCTTCACGGCGAAAGTGTCGTCATGCGGGTCCTGGACAAATCGAACTTGAAGTTCTCCCTCCGGGGGATCGGAATGCCTGAACAGGTTTATCAGCAGTTCCAAAAGCTCATTCGCATGCCGCACGGAATCGTGCTTGTGACCGGTCCGACCGGGTCTGGAAAAACGACGACCCTTTACAGCGCGCTCAGCGAGATCAAGTCCGAGGACATCAAGATCGTCACGACCGAGGATCCGATCGAGTACCAACTCGAAGGGATCAACCAAATCCAGGTCCATTCGAAGGTGGGTTTGACCTTTGCCGCTTGCCTTCGGGCGATATTGCGACACGACCCCGACGTGATTCTGGTCGGTGAAATCCGGGACTTGGAAACCGCCGAGAACGCCACCCAAGCTTCCTTGACGGGCCACACGGTTTTCTCCACGTTGCACACCAACGATTCGGCGGGTGCCTTCATGCGGTTGAGCGACATGGGGGTCGAGCCGTTTTTGGTCGCAAGCACCGTCGAAGGGGTATTGGCCCAACGATTGGTCCGGGTCCTTTGCGCCGATTGCAAGGAGACTTATGAGCCCGAAGCCGGAGAGATTCCCGAGGATTTCCCAATGGAGCGTTTGAAGCAGTCCGGGCAGAAGCTTTATCGAAACGTCGGTTGCGAGAGCTGTCGTCGGACCGGATATCGCGGCCGACTGGGGATCTATGAATTGTTGGTGACCAACGACGAGATCCGGCATTTGATGACCCAGGCGGGGACCTCCGATGTGATCAAGCAAGCTGCGATTCGTAACGGGATGGAAACGCTCCGGGTTGACGGATGGAATAAAGTCCTTGCGGGGATAACGACCATCGACGAAGTCTTGCGCGTCACGAAGGCCGATTAGCCTAAGGGTTTCTACTCCCTGGAACTGTTTTTGTCATGGCAGAATTCGCTTACACCGCAAAATCGAGCACCGGAGAGAAGCTCTCTGGTTTGATCGCTGCTGCGACGCGCGCCGAGGCGATGCAGAAGCTGCGAGCTCAGTCGATGTATCCGATGAGTTTGCAGCAGTCCGATACCAAGCCCACTTCGTTTTCGTTGCAACTGCCCGTCCGGGTCAAGAAAGAGCAGGTTGCCGACTTCTGTGCCCAGTTGGCCGATTTGCTGACCAACGGCGTGCCGATGCTCGAGTCGCTGAAGATTCTTGGCGATGCGACCGAGAACCCGAAACTCCAGGCGACCTGTTTGGCGATTCACGATGCGGTTTCCCAGGGCAGCAGCCTCGATGAAGCGATGGGCAAGCATCCTGCGATCTTTTCAGAATTGACCTTGAGCATGGTTCGCGCCGGACAAGAGGGCGCGTTCCTCGAGGAGTCCTTGCAGCGAACCTCCCATTTCCTCCGCAAGCAAGACGAGATGCGGAGCAAGATCATCGGCGCGTTGACTTATCCGATCATCCTAGGGATTGTCGGATCGATCATCGTCGCAGCGATGGTGGCATTTTTGGTCCCGAAGTTTCAGCCGTTCTTTGATCGGCTTGAGCAAAACGGGACCGGTTTGCCTTTGATCACCATCGTGCTTTTGGGTGCTAGCAAGGTTTTGATGCAGTACGGATTGCTCGTGATCTTGGCGATCGCCGGGCTGGTGTTCGGCGTCATGCGATGGATCAAGACCCCTCGGGGTCGCCGCATGGTCGACCAGTTCAAGCTCAAGACGCCGCTTGTGGGGGACATCTTCCATGATGCGGCCGTATCGAGGGCTTGTCGCGTGTTGGGAACCATGTTGAAGAACGGAGTTCCCTTGCTCAAGTCCTTGCGGATCAGCAGCGAGTCGACCGGTAACATTTTGCTCGCCGAGGCGATGCTCAAATCGGTCGAAAACGTTACGGCGGGAGATTCACTTTCCAAGCCGCTTGCGGCCAGCGGACTGATCCCCACTCAAGTCATGGCCATGATTCGAGTGGCCGAAGAATCCAATACGCTCGACGATGTATTGGTGAAGATCGCCGATCGGATCGACGGTCGGATCGAGCGGAAGCTCGAGGTCCTCGTACGGATGATCGAGCCGATGATGCTCGTTTTTATCGGCGGGATGGTCATGTTTGTGATCGTCGGAGTGTTGTTGCCCGTGTTCGACTTGAACTCCTCGATCGGATGACGGCGATGCGAACCAAACCTCAAACCAAACCCCAAAATAAAACCCAAATCAACACCTGGGCAGGAACATCAAGCCCATGGATTACACCCAACGAAGTGGAAAGGAAAACAACCATGAAAAGAAACACACGCAGAGGTTTGACCCTCTTGGAGCTGATGATCGTTTTGATCATTCTCGTAGGATTGATCGCCATCGTCGGCCCGCGTCTCTTGGGGACGCAGAAGAAAGCCGACATTCGCACCGCCCAAGCGCAGATCGGGAATCTTGCCTCGGCCCTCAAGATGTATGCCGTCGACATGAAGTCCTTCCCGTTGACCGAGGAAGGTTTGCAAGCATTGGTCGCTGCGCCAGAAGACGAAGCTTTGGCTAAAAACTGGGATGGGCCTTATACCGAGGGTGGTAAATTGCCGAAGGATCCTTGGGGAAGCGATTTCCAATACGAGTTTGAGGGGAGCGAGTCGTCCGATTCGAAGTCGACCGATAGTTTCCCGAGGATTTTTTCGATCGGCCCCGATCGTCAGCCTGGGACCGCCGATGACATCGGCAACCAGGCGGCGGCGGACGAGTCCGAGACGACCAAGTAGCCACCGGACGGCTTGCGCCGTTCCGCTTTTAATTCGACGCCCCCCCGCCGCTATGAAAACCTGCCTAGGATCCCACCATGCTTAACGATTTGAAATTCAGAGCCCGACGTGGATTTTCGCTTTTGGAATTGATGATCGTCGTGGTCTTGATCGCCGGGATCCTTGCGATCACATGGCCGAGCATTGCTCGTCCGATGCGCAAGGCGGAGCTAAGCGAGGCGACTCAAAAGTTGCGAGAGGCGATCGAGGATGGTCGTTACCAAGCGATGGTCAGCGGCGAACCGGTGTTCTTGCAGATCACCCAAGGGGACAGTCAGATGCGATCCGGGGGGATCGACGCATTGATCCAGGGCAAACTCGAAGAGCAGTCCCTCGATCAGGATTTCGATTCTAAAGTTTCGGGGAGAGGCGAGTACGAAGCCGCAGGTGCATCGAACCGCAATCTGCAGGAGTCTTTGGGAGCCGCATCGGATTCCTCGCATTCGGCCCATCCGGTCATGTCCCGGGTTTGGAAGTTGCCGGAAAACATCGTCGTCAGTTCGGTCCATTGGATGGACGATCAGTCCGATACCGAGGGGAGCTTGGGGATGGATACTTCCGATTCCGGATCGGAATCGAGCGCCTATGAATCGAGCGGCTCGGCGGGGGGAAATTCTGGCAGTATGACTGGTGGGGTCGCTGGAGGTTCCTCGGGGGGCTATCCGTCGTCAGGCGACTCCGCGTCCGACTTTGGGTCCAGCGAAAAATGGTGTCTACCGATGAGTGCACAGGGGCTTGGACGCGACGCCGAGATCACCTTGCTCGATAAGCGTGCCCGCAAGACGCTGACGGTATCTTTTACGGCAGCGACGGGTGAATTGGAGATCGTGCGATGATCGGTTTGTACCAATCGCGACGCGGATTCTCCTTGCTAGAGGTGATGATCGCGACAGCGATTTTGGCTGCAAGCGCGATGGTGCTTTTGTCGTTGATTTCCCTTGGAACCCGTTTTGGCAGCAAGGCCGAGACTCGCATCGCGGGCTTGGTCCAGGCGCAGTCGATCCTCGATGAGTCGATCCTGAGGATGCAGGCTGGCGAATCGATCGAAAGCTACACCGCGGTTCTTCCGGGCACCACACCCAAAAGTACCAAGCCCAAGAGTTATCGGGTAACGATCGAACCTTATGCGCTGGGCGAGACGGGCGGAACGGGAACGCCGGGTGCAACGGGGGTTTCGGGCGGAACGGGGGCGTCGGGTGGAGCGGGAACATCGGGCGGGGGATCCGAAGCGATGTTTGGCGGTTTCGGTTCGGGAGGTGGGATGGCATCGGCGAGAGGACCGGCCTTGACCGATGACCTTCAGGGCTCGGGTGCTTCGATGGCGGGGGTGCCTTCAGGCTCCATGCCCACCGAGTTGGTGTCCATCAAGGTCGAGTTGTTCGAATCCGAGAGCGCATCGGGTGCGCCGACGGCGGCAGGCGCGAAGGGCTCGGCAGGTGCGACGGGTTCGGGGGAACGCGCGTTGATCGAGCTGACGCGTCTGGTACGCCGTCCGGTGGTCGTTCAGGAGGATGGAAGTTCGACGGTACCGACGAGACCTTCGGGTAGGCAGATGGGTTTATGATCCAACGAAGGGCAGATCCACGAAGCGGCGCGACGCGTATTTTTGACCGGGGCTTCTCGATTTTGGAGCTCATGATCGCCTTGGGATTGCTGTCGGTGTTGATGCTATTGGGGTGGGGGATGTTGGATTCCTTGCAGCGATCCCAGGAGCGGAGTTGGAAGTTGACACAGCGGGTCCGCGTGTTGCGATTGACCCGCTCTTGGCTTAGTTCCGACATGGATCATCTTGCGAGCGGGGTGAGCTTTGGGTCGAATCCGAACGATCCGGGTTCTGTTCCGGCGAGTTTCGAGGGGGACATCACTGGATTTACCGCAACGATTTTGCCATCGATCGATCCGGTTCCGTTTCTACAGCGCTTGGGGGACGAGTCCCGGGGTGGACGAAGCGAGCAGGGAGAGATCACGGTCGAATCGCTTGGCGCGACCCCAGAGGAACTGGCCACCCAGGAGTGGAAGCAATCGCTATGGAGTGGTGAGCGGATCGATGTGGAGTACCGGTTAGAGCCCATCTACGAGGAGGACGTGGTGTTGGCAGAGATCCAGGATCCCGAAACGATCCAATACGAGTTGGTTCGGCGAGAGTGGATCCCTGATTCGTATTTTGATCAGTTCCGATCGACCACGCAGCCTGCGGGGGGAGTGCAGACGGCGAAACCGCCTCGCAAAGGATCGGGAGCGGAGTTGGCCAGGAGCAATCCTTTGGAGGCCATGGCTGCCGAGGAGACCGAGTGGATCCCACCGCTCAAAGAGACTCGACTGTACGGGGTGACCAAACCGAAGTTTCAGTATTTCGATGGTTCGCAATGGCTTGAGGAATGGAGCAGTGGAGTGCAGGGCGGGTTGCCCAAGGCCGTGGCGATCACGTTCGATTTTCCACCGATTTCGCAATTTAAGAAGCCCGACCCACCCCCGCTGGATTCCGAGTCCGAGGATTTGAGCGACGAGACGATGGAGCTTGACAATCCCCTTTTTGAAGTGCAAGCCAAGAGCATCGATGATCGATCGGCGTTGGGGGGGTTGGCCGAGCGGTTGGTCGACACCTCGGAGTCCGAGAATGTCATCATTGTCGAGACCTCAAGGCGCGAGATACCGGCATCGGGTGCTGTTGGGCCGGCTGGTGCTGTTGGGCCGGCTGGTGCTGTTGGGCCGGCTGGGTTGGGAGGTCGACGATGATCCGCCAAGTCTTGGGTCTTCGAGCAGGTCGGCTAAATCGAGCAGGTCGGATGCCGGTACGTCGGCGTGGAATGGCGTTATTGGTGATTGTTGTGCTGGTCATGTTCGTGTCGCTGGCGGCTTATCGATACTCGTTCGAGATGGAGAACGAGTACCGATTGACACGATTGCAAGAGGAGCAAGTCCAGGCGAGGCTCTGCGCGCAGAGTGGGATCGAGTATGCGGCGAGTTTGCTTGAGCAGCCGTTGCGGGTCCGAGAGGCGATCATGGCGGGTCAGGAATCCGGCGAGTTGTTTCGCCGAGTCGTCGAACGGAGCGAACAGCTTGAGCCGTCGCTGTTAGGGGATCGTGAGGATTCGCGGTGGCGGTTTGCGATCCTCAGCGGTGGATCCGTCGCGTCGTCGGGGAGTTCGGCATCGAATTCGACGGGTGGTTTGGCGGGTAGTTTGGCGGGTAGTCTTACGGGGAGTTCAGGAGTCCGTTCTCGGGGGGGGAGCCAAGTCGATGGGGGATCGGGAACGGGGTTGGGAACGGGATCGGGAGCATCGATCGAATGGGGATGGGGGATGGACAACGAGAGTGCCAAGTTGCACATTCCGACGTTATTGAGGTGGAATCAGATGCGTCCGGGGTTAGCTCGCAGTGTGTTGATGACGTTGCCCGAGGCCGACGAGGAGACCGTCGATGGTTGGTTGGCGAGTCTAGGGGTACGAACGGCTACGAGTGCATCGCAGGACGCTTTGCAGATGGCGATGGGAGGCGGGATGCAATCGAACCAGCAGAGGCAGCAGCGGACAAGGTCTTTGGATCGGATGCGACTGCGTTGGCTCGGTGGAGATCTCGACCAAAACTATCGCTTGGATGATTGGGAAGAGACGCTCATGGAGCGGCTTTTGAGCGATCCGATGGCGGGGGGAAGCGAGATGTCTGCATTGGGTAGGGAGTTGTCCAAGGTCAACACGGTGGCGATGGGGCAGGGGAATTCCGAGGGGACGGGGAGTCGCCAACCGGGTGCTTGGAATCGCTATTTGACTTGGGTGCATGGCGAGCGGAACGAGCGGCCCGATGGCAGGCCAAGGATCTGGTTGAATCAGCCGGACTTGAAGCGTTTGCATCAGGAGTTGAGTCAGGTGATGCCCTTGTCGGATGCGAATTTCATCGTCGCCATGAGGCAATTCGGGCCGGGTGCTTATGCGAGTCTTGGCGTTGGCAATGCCGGCGGTGGTGCGAGCTTAGGAAGCGGAGCAGCAGGGGATGGTCGAGGGCGGGCCAGCAGGGCAGCCCAACAGGGGGTAGCCGGGATGGGAGCCGGCCAGGGCGCAGGTCAGGGGGCAAGTCAGGGCGCGGGTCAGAGCGCGGGGGGCAAGTCCGACTCGGGCGCAGGATCCTTGAGCGCTGCAGGTTGGGTCATCGATTGGCGGGTAGCGGGCAGGTACACCCTCAAGAGCGGTTTGGATTTGGTCGACGCCACGTTAACGATCGAAGTGGCTAGTGGGGCTAGTGGTGGCAGTGGTGGCAGTGGTGGTCCGAGGCCGGTGCGACAGACGCTCAGCAGTCCCTTGGTTTCGTCCTCGTCGGATTTCCGATTGAGACTTGCCAAGTTGTTGTCGGAGACCACGGCGGTTCAGCAGCCGATTTTGGAGGGTCGCGTGGATATCACCGGGGCATCGGCGGTCGTGCTTGCGGCGGTGCCCGGAATGACACCGGAGTTAGCGCAGAAGCTCGTGCAGGCAAGGGAGCAGGGCGAAGGGGCAACTATGGGTACGGAACCCTCGATTCTGTCGATCGGGTGGTTGGTGGACAAGGGGATCGTGGATTGGGCGAAGCTCAGGGAACTTGAGCCGCATTTGACGACCCGGAGCGACGTTTTTTCGTTACAATCGGTAGGATTTCGCGACGATCGGACCCCGGTATTTCGATCAACAGTCATGATTGATGCAAGGCAGCTACCGGCCCGGGTGCGCGATCAGCGGGTTTGGCACCCTTGGGATCGTGGATTCTCGACCGAGTCACTCACACAAAGCGTTCCATGAGCATATTTGATCGACTGTCATTTTTGCCTAACAAGCAGACGCCACTGGCGCTTTCGGGTCGAATCGTGGTGGTGCATTGGGATCGCGATCAGCTTTTCTATTTCATCAGCAACGGCACGAGCCGGACGCTCAAGGAGGGGGAGTTTGGGGTAGTCCCTTTGATCGCCGCGAGCGGAGTGCAAGGTGGAACTGTAGGGGGGACTTTAGGGGGAACCGGAACTGGTGGGGGAGCCGAGGAGAGCAAGCCGCAGGCCCCTTTGATGGCACTTGCGAAGCATTTCCAGGAGCAGCGGCTGAGCGTCAACCGGTTGGTGGTTTTGTTAGCGCGTCCGGAGTTGGATTTGCTGACGTTGAGTTTGCCGCCGGCATCGAGCGACGAGTTACCGATTTTGGTTGCCGCCGAGGTCGAGCAGCAGCAGGGAGAGACGCAGGATCCCCCGGCGGTCGATTACTTTGTGATTCAGGATTTGGCTAAGCAAGAGGAGCGAGCCGACCGCGCCAAGGTCGCGCGAGAGCAGGCCGATTTGGATCGCTTAGAGAATCCGCGAAGTGGAAATTCGGAGATAGCCGCCAGTGGAACGGGCACGCAGGTATTCGCCTTTGCCTTGAATCAAAGGTCCCTGCAGGGACTTCAGGATCAATGCAGCGAGGCTGGTTTTAAGTTGTTAGCGATCGGGTCGAGGCATTTGGCCCCGTTGAGTGTTTTGCGGCAAGCGAATGTTGCCGAGCGTTCGTTGGCCATCTCGATCCATTTGTTGGCAGGTGAGGCGGAGGTCGCCATATGCCGTGGGAGTGAGCCGTTGATGCTCCGTTCGATCCGTTATAGCAACGAGGACCCCGAGCGCGTTGCCGAGCAGATCGACACCGAGGCCAACCGCTGTTTGACCTTGCTCCCGCAGTCGCTCGGCGAGTTACCCGTTTCGTGGATGGTTTACGAGACAGGAGAATTCGCAAGACAGGTTGCCAAGTCTGTCGAGGCTCAGGAGCCGGGTAAGGTCCGTTTGTTGGATCCGTTGACCGGTTGGAATTTGAGTGGTCCATCGACATCGGCCGCGACGGTAGGGGCGGCGTTGGATTTGCAGCAGTTCCAGAGTCTGCCTGTGAATTTGTTGGCTCCTAAGCGGGCTCCGGCACCGCCGAATCCGTGGTTGCGTTGGGGGGGGCTTGGTGGGTTGGCTGCGGCCGCAACGATCGCTGGCAGTACTTTTTTGCTCCGGGACGTTGGCGAACTGCGAGAGCAGGCGACGGCGGCCCAGAATGAGCTCAAGGACACCAGTAGGGTGACAAGCAAGTACCAAGAGAAGTCCGATCAGGTCGCTTGGGTTGAGAGTTGGTTGGGAGACCAAGTCGATTGGGTATCGGAGTTGAGCGATTTAGCGTCGAGGCTACCCGATGGCAAGGACGCGACGGTCCGTCGATTGACCGCGACGATCAACGCCAAGGGGAATGGAGCTTTGGATTTATCAATGCAAGTCAAATCGCAAGAGATCATCTCGGAGTTAGAAAATCGGATACGAGGGGCCAAGTATACGATCGTCAGCAAGCAGATCACGCAGAATGCCGACTCGCAGGAGTATCCATGGCAGTTTGAATCGCATATTGAGTTTCCGATCCAATCGCCGGGATTGAGGAGGTTCATCGCCTCGAAAGTCGCCAGTCCCTCGGATAAGCCTGCAGTGGGTGGGGACTTGAAAAAGGGGGCGGAGGGTTTGGAAAAGCTGACCGATCCGCCGCAAGAAGCCCCGCTGAAATCTGAGTTGGGATCTGAGCTGAAATCTGAGGTGGGATCTGGTGAGCAGGAACGCAAGGGGCAAGGGGAGAGCGGATCATGACACCGACGATGAAATGGTTATTGATCGCATGTGGAGGGGTTTTTGGGATCTATGGATTGGATCGGCTCTATCAGGGTTGGATCGAGGAGCCCAAGCAGGCATTGAACACCGATTTGGATCGATTGAGCAAGGAGATACAAGAGAGCAAGCAGTTGCAATTTGCCTCGCAGAAGGCGGGCAAGAGGCTCGAGGAGTACGCGCATCGGGCGTTGCCTTCGGATCCGGTTTTGGCACGATCGCTCTATCAGCAGTGGTTGCTCGGTTTGTTGGATCAGTATCAACTCAAATCCGCTTCGGTGGATGCTTCGCAGCCGACGGCCGTCGAGATCAAGTCCCGGACCAAGCGGGGCAAGCGAGAGCGGATCGGGTATCGGATCGACTATTCGGTGCGAGGTCAGTCGACGTTAGCCAAATTGAGTGCATTTCTCGATGCGTTTCGTCGGGCGAGTCATCTTCAGAAGATCCGATCGGTCAGTTTGAATCCGATCGGAAACGATGGGCGTTTGGATGTGAACTTGAGCATTCAAGTCCTTTGTCTCGACAAGGCTGTCGAGGGGGAGCGTTTGAGCGATTGGGAATTGACCGAAGAGGCAGCCGCGGAGCTATCGCCGACGACCACTTTGGTTCAAAGGAATCCGTTTGCCAAGGGTTTTGCCAAGGCATTGCAGGATTTGGAGCTCAAGGCGATCACGGTCAACCGCCAGGGGATCACCCAGGCTTGGTTTTCCACCGATGGGCGTGGGACCGTCCAGAAGGTACCTGCAGGCGAGAGTATCCCGAACCACTTGCACGAGGTGTTTGTCGCACAGATAGAGTCCGATCGGGTATTGGTCAAGTTCAACGACAGCGAGCATTGGATACGATTAGGGCAGTCGGTCGGCCAGGTCGTCGCACCGGAGGCTCAGGAACGACCGGACGGCTCGGCCCCCGAAGCATTGAATTAGGAGAGCATAGGAATGACGAAACGAAACGCTTGGATTTTTGGGATATCGATGGCGATTGGGATTTGCGTGCAGAGCGAGTCGAGCCAGGCGCAGTTGATTGGGAATCGCACGGTAGGGGCCTCACCCGGCTCGATCCAGCAAAGGACCGCTGGGGGGCGCATGGGTGCCAATCCATCGAGTGTGCGCAATCGCGTGGCGGGGACACCTGGCTTTGCGAATCCTCCGAATCCCGGAGGCATTCCGGGCGGTAATCCAGGTGGGAATGCGGGTGGATCGGCAGGTCAGGGATCGAACAATCCAGGGGGGTTAGCCAGGCAGGACAGTCGTTTCATTCGAGGGAACCGGCAGCGTGGGGATTTCGTGGGATCGAACCGCACCGATTTGACGGGTTTCGTCGGGTCGACTCAAGCCGTTGGGGTTGGGAATGCGCCGTCGGCGACGAGCACATTGAGGATCGAGACCGGATCGGCCCGAACCAATCGTCCCTTAGGTCCTTTGGGCAAGAAGGGGATGTACTATCCGAAATTGGATTTGGAATCGCTCGAGGAGGGGGGGCCGGAAGTGCTCTTGCCGGCCAACCAGCTCGACGAGATCCAAGAGAGGCTTAGGCAGCAGGGGAATCCTGGAATCCAGGTTGGATTGGAGTCAGGAGTGGCCGTTTTGCGGGGTGAGGTTGCCAGCAAGCGCGACTCGGAGTTGATCGAGGCGATGTTAGGATTTGAGCCGGGGGTCGATCGGATCCGCAACGAGTTGCGGGTACGCGGAGAGCGTTACCAGACGACCAAGTGAGGTTGGAGCGAGAAGCCGGTCTTTTCGAAGACGATTTTCTTTGCCCGTTCGAGGAGTTGGATGACTTGATCGGCCGTAGCTCCGGTATTGGCGGTGATGTAGTTCGGATAGGACGAGTTGAGTTGGGTGTTTCCTTCGATCAAGCCGTTGACCCCGCTGCGTTGGAGGAGTTCTACGGCAGAGACGCCGTCGAGATCGACGAATGCAAGTGCGGAACGGGCTGGATAGTTGGGTTGTTTGCTCCGTTTGACGATCCAGAAGGTTTGCTCCCGTTTGGTCAGTTGTCGGATATCGCCTGGATGCAGGTTGAAGGTCGCGTCGAGGATGACCAGTTCATCCAAGCTACTTCGGCGGTGAGAGAAGTTCGCGTCCTTTGCTGGGACGACGATCCGTTCGCCTTTTCGGGTCAACAGGGTCGCTTGGGTTAGCAGGCTACCGATGTCACCTTCGTCGGTGCTGCTGTTGGAGCGCAGGGCACCGCCGACGGATCCGGGGATACCGACGAGGTGTTCCAGGCCACCGAGGCCGTGTCCGACGCAGGCGGTAATCAAGTGAGCGAGTCTGGCTCCAGCCCCGCAGTGGACCGAGTGATCCGAGATGGAGATTTTTTCGAAGCAGGGTGCCGAGAGGTGCAGAACTAGACCGTCGAAGCCTTTGTCGCTGACAAGGACGTTCGAGCCGCCGCCCAGGACACGGACCGAGATCCCTTCTTGGGAGGCGAGTGCGACGATCTCGACGAGTTGATCGACATCGGCCGGTTCGGCCAAGTACTTTGCTGGGCCACCGAGTTGCAACCAGGTGTAGGGGGCCAACGGGACCCCCTCGCGCACAGAACCTTTGAATTTTCCGAACAACATCGATTGGATTGTGTTTACCGACTGCCTACCTCAGTCAACGAATTAACGACGTGTCGGCAGCGCCTCGGATGCTTTTCGGATCAGTTCCTTGACCCGGCTTTCCGTCTGCATTCCTGTCAGTGAAAAGCGTTTCCAACCGGCGTCGCTTTGGGTAAAGACCACCAGTTGAGGAAGCAGTTTTCCTTGCATCACTTCGCTGGCCAACTCCGGGTGGGCATCCTTATCGAGCTGGGTGTAGACCACCTCTTTGAGGGCTCCCGATTCCTTCATGGGGACAATTGTATCCGTCTTGAGAGTTTTACAAGCGGGACACCAGTCGGCGCCTACAAGAATCAGGAGCGGTTTTCGCTCGTCGCGGGCCTTTCGGTAAGCGGCTTCGTAGGGAAGCACTTCCGATTCAGGGATCCTTGGCGGGAGCGTCGAGGGATCTGCCCCGATCGCTGAGCCGAGGCCTGCCGAAACACAAAAAACCGCAAAAGTTGCAAGTCGCAACATCGTGGGGAGCCTTTCCTATTCTCGGGATAAGTCAAAGTAGGGTCGGGTCCGATGGCGAGACCTTGGCCGGCCCCTCAGGGCGACCTCGATCAGAATCCTTTTTGCCAGGGTTCGACCTACTCGTAAAACTCTGCCGATACCGTCGAGTTTGCCGAATAAGCAGACTGCAACGGTGTCCGATAAGTGGGGCCAGTATAGGGACGAGCCCGGACTGTACAACCGCTCCGTCTACCCACCACCCCTATGGAATCGCCAGGAAAAAAGCAAAGGTTGCGTCGAAGCGCCCTGGTTTACGAGAATACAAAGGGGTTTGCTAGCAAATCCGTAAAGGTCGCTAAGTCCCGTTCATACGTAGAGTTACGAAACGGGTCCGGAGCGGTGAAAAAGCGTGCCAAAGTGGCTC
Source organism: Planctomycetota bacterium (assembly GCA_003671195.1). GTDB lineage: Bacteria > Planctomycetota > Planctomycetia > Pirellulales > Pirellulaceae > JBKCUI01. The sequence goes on along the minus strand of QWPJ01000207.1, from coordinate 4,793 downwards.
TATTTGCCAAGATTCCATGAGGAAAAACACGCAAAAAAGGACTGGATAAATTTTTATTACGCCAAGCGAATTCGCAGCGACTCAGCTAATACCAAGTCCGAGCGACAGGGTGAAAGCCTGGAAATCGCCGCTGATTGAAGAAAAAAACGCAAAGACGCAAGGGCGCAAAGACGCAAAGGTAGTGGATCTCCCGCAGAGATCCGGCTGTTCGGTTTTAGCCCGGAGGGCTGGCACATCCATCTGGGGAATGACCGTCTGTGGCTTATCAAATCCTGTGTATCGGCCCTCCGGGCCTCTCGGACTTTACTATGCACCTAGCAACCGGGGCCTTCGACCCCGGCAGAGGATATACCAGCCCTCCGGGCTTAGAACCGGACGTGGGGGATCTCCCGCAGAGACCTGGCTATCGCAGAGGCAGATAGATATCGGTTTGGAGGGATTCCTCGGGGGTATCGACGGGAGAGTTGGTGTAGATTTCGAAGCAGGCCGAGCGATTGAGTTTCAGTTTTTGGTGGCTTGCGATTCGGTTCGCGACGCTCCAAGCGTTACCTAGGTGCTTGTAGCTTCCGGTGTGTCTAACGTGCAGCGCGCGGCAGGCGGGATGTTTCCATTCCTTGAGTTTCGACTGGGTGGGAATGAGCAAGGAGTCTGGGATTGCTTTTCCTAGGATGTAGCTAAAAGTTTCCTTCTTCATGTTGAACTGGGTGTAGACGGCGACCATGGAGCCTTCGTTGGGCATGCCCTGCTCACGGTATTCGTCTTGCAATTTGGGGAGCATTTGCTCCATGGATTCGTTGATCGAGTACACAGAGCTTTGGTCTTGGAATCCCGCGACGCGAAGGGGTGAGATCGACTCGACGCCGAGCACTTCGGTTTTGGAGGAAATGCTACCGGTTTCGGCGAGTTCCGCGATCATGGTCAGGCCGCGTTGGTAGTCCATTCCCACCATGGTTTTGATCATGGGTTTTAGGAAAAACAGATACCAGGGCAGGTTGCCATCGATCCACCAGACCAATTTTGTGCGATTTGCGATCGCCTCGAGTTTAAAACCGGTTTTGGATTCCGACTTCGTCGGTCGTATGAAGTCCAAGCGGTCCTCGACGAGCCGATCTGTTTCGAGTCTTAGGTGTTCGAGTCTTCCTTCGCCGACGACCGAGCCGCTCCAGTGGTAGATCGAACCGACTTGGTTGGAGGTATCTGAGATATCGACATTGGCTTGAGGCTCGGCGATCAGCCAAGGCGACCAGGTCGTCCAAGTCCTATAGTCGGAGACGATTTGATAGACTTTAGAGACGGGCGCATCGATCTCGATCGACTTTTGAACATTCCAAACTGGCATCGTGTTGGCTTCCTATCTTGGATGGTGTTTAAGATTGCTAGGTTTTAGATTCGTCAGTGGTGGGTTTACTTGCGATCCAGGGTCCAAGACCAGCGGTGGAGATTGCGAGAGTCGGAGTAGCGAGCCGCTGAACCCGAGGACCCCAGAACGACGGCGATCGTTTCGGTATCTTCGTGTTGACTCAGAGAGACCAAGCAAGCTCCGGCGGCGTCGGTCGTGCCGGTTTTGAAACCTAGGTAGCCTTGTCGATCCAACAGTTGGTTGGTGTTGGTCCACCTCAATCGTCGGGTGTAGCCTTCTTGGCCTTGGACCGTGCAACTGTATTCTCGGGTTTGGACGATTTCCATAACCAACGGGAACTTCATCAATTCGCGGGCCAGGGTGATCAGATCGGCGCAGGAGCTTTTGTGTTCTGGGTGGGTCATGCCATGGGGGTTTCGGAACGTCGATTGGTTCATCTGCAGTTGGGTGGCTTGTTCGTTCATCGCATCGATGAAGAGTTTGAGCGGGTCGATTTTTTGTTCTGCGGCACCTTTTCGCAGTCCGTACCATTCGGCAAGGGCGACTGAGGCGTCATTTCCCGAGGGGAGCATCAATCCGTAGAGAGCATCTTTGAGTCGAATCGATTCCCCGGCGCGGACGGTGGCCGAGGACCCTGTGGTTTGGTCGGCACGTTTGGAGAACGAGATCGATTGTTCGAGCGCAGAAGGATCGTTTTGGATTTCCTTGGCAATGAGCAATACCGTCATCATTTTGGTGGTGCTAGCGATATCCAGCGGAACGTCTTGGCTTTCTCCAGCGAGTATTTTTCCGGATCGTGCATCGGCAAGAGCCCAAGCTTTGCAAGAAACGATTGGGGTTCCGTTGGCCTCGCCCGGCAGAAGATCCGCGAGGGGTTCGGGGGTTGGATTGGGGGTTGGATCGAGGCTGATTTCACCGAGTTTACCCCAGACCTTCGGGTCGACGATACCGACCGCATCGAGTCCATTCTCGCTGCGGAATCGGGCTACAGCTTGTTCGGTCATGCCGCCGAAATCACCGTCGACGCTCAGGTTCGGGGAGGGGTTCAATTTTTGGTTCAGCGCCGTTTGCAGGGCTTCGACCAAGGGTCCGTTGGCACCGAGTTTAAGTACTTGGGGTTCGAGTTGGTCGTGGGGGATGGGATGAAAGTGTTCGTAGGTTTCTTGGGCGATACGGCCGCAGAGGATTTCGGCCGCATTCGAATCGCCCCAGCTTTTGTCTTGATTTTCCGAGGTCAAGCAGACCATGGCGATCCAACCGCTGGGGGTATCAAACAGGCCGGCGTCGGTGCGGGATTCGTTGACGGCCCCGGTTTTGTGGTATCCCTTGATCTCTTTGGGCAAAAACCTAAGGAGTTTGGTTTTATCATCGCAACTGAGCAGATGCGAAAGCATGCGTTCTGAGGCTTCCGAGGAGACGAGTTTCCTGGCGTGGAGTTGTTCGAGCAGGGAGAGCATATCGGCGGCCGTGGTGCTTCCGAGTCCATATTTCTGGCTGCGATCTTGCGCGATCGAGGTGTCTCTGCGAAAGACCTTGGAGTGAACTTGGGTTTCGGGCAGGCCTAAGTGCTGCATGGTTTTCGCGACGTTGGCGATACCGATTTGATCGAGCAGCAGGTTCGTTGCGGTGTTGTCCGAGAAGGTGATCATCAGATGGTTGATCGTTTCGAGGGGCAGGACCGAGGAGTTCGCGAAATGGTCGGTAAGGACCCCGGATCCTGGTACTTTGTCTTCTTGAGTCAGCGTCACCATCCGATCGCCGCTGAGCTTGCCTTCGTCGACTTGGCGATAGTATTCGATCATCACGGGAAACTTGATCAAGCTTGCGGTAGGCACGACGTCTTGAGGGCGATGAAAAAACGTTTCACCGGTAGCGAGGTGTTTGATCGCCACGCATACGGTGCCTTGGTGTTTGGCGATGAGCGGTTCGATCCGATCCGAGAGCGATTGGGCATAGGCTGGCGACACGGTAGCCACTTGCAAGGCGGCCAGGGCGCATAGAAGCCCGACGGCCCATCGGAGTCCTAGGGGAAAGAAATTTAGGGGAAAGAAATACCGAGTGTTGAGATGATGGGTCATGGCAGGTTGGATCGGCCGGAGCGATGGAGGTAGTAGGGGATACCGATGAGGATCAGCAGGATACCGAAGAGGGCTTCGATCGGTTGTTTCGCAAGGATCATCAGGATGAACCAGGAATAGGCGATCAGGTAGAGGATTGGGGTCCAGGGGTATCCGGGGGTACGAAAGGGCCGGGGCATATTGGGTTGTTTGTGTCGCAGGACGATCAGGGATGCGATTGCAAGGGTGTAGAAGAGGCTAGCTGCAAAGACGATGCAGTCGGTCAGCAGATCGAAGATCGTGCGTTCTCGGAAATAGTCCGTCGATTGGATCAAGGCGGCCGAGCCGAAGACCATCAGGCAAGCCAGTGCAGCTTGGGCCAGGATCGCGACCATCGGCGTTTGGTAGCGAGGGTGTAGGGATCCGAAGGCTGGGGGTAGGAGTCCATCTCGGCCCATCGCGAAGGTCACACGGGGGCTCGTCAGGAGATTGCTGTTGATCGTGCCGAGGGTACTGAGGACTAGTCCGACCGACATCATCGAGCCGGCCCAGTTCCCGAGCGATCGTGTCAGGAGCAATTCTGCGACATGTTCGCGGTTCTCCTTGATGACCATTTCGGAGATCGGGATGACTAAGTGGTAGGCGAGGGTCGCTCCCATGTAGAGCAGGCCCAGAAGACCGATTCCGCCGAGGAGCGCAAGGGGAAGGTTTCTACCTGGGTTTTTGACTTCTTCAGCGATCGGAACGACCCCTTCCCAGCCGTTGAAAGCCCACATAACGGCGAGCAAAACGGCGGCAAATCGCGACGCCAGACTCCATTGCTCAGGAGCGATCGTCTCGGAGAGCAGCGCGAGGTTGACCGATGGTTTGCCAGCGAGTGTAAGGAGCCAGGGGAGCAAAGCGATCGAGAGGACAAGCGCGCATTTGATCAGCGTCGTGGCGGCTTGGAGTCGAGCTCCCCAGAGGACCCCGAGAATGTTGAACCAAGCGACGGCTAGGATCAGAACGACGGCCAAAGGGACGACGTTCCAAGCGTCGGTGTTCCAACCGAGGATACGGTAAAGCGATGAGATGCACACGACGGCCAGAGCGCCGGTCGAGGCGGGCCTAGCGAAGAGGAATTCTTGCCAACCGAACAAGAAGGCAGGCAGTGGTCCGTAGGCTTCCCGCAAGTAGACATAGAGGCCTCCGGAGCGAGGATGCATTGCGGAGAGTTCAGCGAGGCATAGGCCGCCCAAGACACACAGAGCCGTACCGAAGATCCAGACGGAGAAAATCAGAGGAAACGAGCCGGCGTCGGCGGCGATCCGACCTGGTTTGACAAAGATCCCAGCGCCGATGGTGTTTCCGATGACGATCGCGATGGCCATCGAGAG
>QWPJ01000241.1 GCA_003671195.1 Planctomycetota bacterium | reverse complement strand
CGGATTTCGTCGTACTCGTGCTCGTACTCAGCGAAGCGGTACTCGTACTCGATGGCTTTTTGAACGGCGACGATGCCGATCGTTGACCTAGGCGGTTTGCGGTAACTTGCAGACCAATGAGCCGAATTGTGATACCAGCTCGAATCGATTACGAGCACGAGCACCGTCCGCCGCGGCGGACTGAGCACGAGCACGGCAAAGAAGCACGAACGGATGGAGGGGTAGGGGGAGAAAAGTGTCTTTTTTTTAGCGACGATAGCCTGAAACGCTACAATATCACAGCGTTTCAGGATTTTCGACCTCGAGCCACCGAATGAGAAGCAAAAAGCACATGCCACGTCCGCTATCGATATTTTTGTCGTCGTTGATGATTTTCGGGATGATGCAATTGGATTCTCTGTTACTCGCACAACCCCCCAAGGAGCTGACCAACAGCATCGGGATGAAACTGGTGCTGATACCAAAAGGGACATTCATGATGGGCTCGCCTGAGAGCGAGGAAGGCCGTCGTGAGAACGAAACACAGCACGAAGTGACAATCAGCAACGACTATTACCTTGGTGCGTATGAAGTCACGCAGACGCAATACCAAACCGTGATAGGGAACAACCCAAGTTGCTATCAAGGGGCTTTGGTTGGTAACCAGAACGCAGATCTTCCGGTGGAGAATGTCTCCTTGGACGATGCCGTCGAATTCTGCAAGAAGCTTTCAGAGCTGCCCGAGGAGAAGAAAGCAGGTCGCGTTTATCGCTTACCGACGGAAGCAGAGTGGGAGTATGCGTGTCGCGCTGGTAGCAAAACGATTTATTCCTTTGACGATGAGGAGGGATTGTTGCCCGAGTACGGTTGGTTTAAACGCAACAGTTCGCAACGAACCCATACGGTTGGACTCTTGGAGCCAAACGCTTGGGGCCTGTACGACATGCACGGGAATGTTTGGGAGTGGTGTAGCGACTGGTACGGTGAATATCCCAAGCGTGCTGTCAGCGACCCCACTGGGCCAACCATGGGCACTGACCGTGTGAACCGTGGCGGCTGTTGGCTCTACCTAGCCGCCAACTGCCGGTCGGCGAGTCGCAACTGGGCCAAGTCGTCTTACCAGGACGGTCTCCTCGGCTTCCGCGTTGCCCTGAGTTCATCTAGAATTCCCAAGTAGGAGAAGGTAGGGTCAGGGTGCGGACGAAGGCCTCGATTGTTTGTCTTCGAAACGGCATATCAAAATTTCACCAAGACAATAAAGACAACCGATGAACAAAACATACGACCGGCGTTTCCTCGCTCCGTTGGGATTCCTCTTTTTCCTCTTCTTTCTTTTTTTTCTCGGCACGACGGAATACCGGCACCTGGCTGCGTTAGCTTCACCCGCAGCTCTCGCATCGCTTGCGGCCCTAGTGTTCATCCCACGTCGTTTGGAAAAGGTTCCACCAGGATACAGACTAAATAGTCACGCAGAAATCTTCCAGGCGTTGCTGCGCAAGGCTTTGTAATGGGACGAACCAACCGTCGACAAATACTCTCAATGACTGCGATGGCTGCAACCGGATCCGCAATCGGTTGCAATTCTTCCAAGGTCATTGATCCCATCACGAAGTCGGTTGATTCCGCAGCAGACGGAATACAAAGTGCAGTGGAGAGTACTTCGACCAGCGATCTGAAACGCTACAAAATTGCATTGCGCGGATACCAGTTTATTTCGATGTACATTGCTGGTCGCGTCGTGTTCTTGCCATATCCGGGAATGAGAATTTTATCGGTCATCATAGTCGCGTCATCCGTCGCTGCCAAACTGACTGTGGAATACATCGACGACGAATTGATTCAACGAAAAGTTGAGGAGTCGCTCACCTCAACCGAGCGTTCTATGATTGAATCAGACCGATATGTTACCTTTACTACCGAGAGTGGAATTGACACGAAGGAGTACTTATCGCCCACCATGTACTCGAACCGCCCATGACGGGCGTAGCGTCATTCGTGCGTCGCATCGGATTTCGTCGTGCTCGTGCTCAGTCCGCCGCGGCGGACGGTGCTCAGTGAAACAGTACTCGTACTCGATGGCTATTATCATAGGCGTTGCTGATTAAGAACGACGACGAACCTAACAACAACGGAACCACAAGATGCCGCCGATTATGAAAAACCTACTGGCTGTCATTGCAGGTCTTGTGGTCGGGAGCGTCGTCAATATGGCGATTATCTCCGTCGGATCGATCGTGATCCCGCCACCCACAGGTGTCGACATGTCGGATATGGACAAATTTGCCGAGAACATCAAGCTGCTTGAACCGGCCAACTTCATTGCGCCTTGGCTAGCTCACGCCTTGGGCACACTTGTTGGAGCATTTGCTGCCGCGAAGGTCGCGGCTAGTCACAAGATGAAGTTGGCACTGGGTATCGGCGTCTTTTTCTTGCTAGGCGGCATCATGATGGTGTCGATGGTGGGTGGGCCGGTGTGGTTTGCCGCGTTAGACCTAATCGGGGCCTACTTGCCCATGGGATTCCTTGGCGGAATGCTCGGTGGAGCGAAGAAACCGCAACCGGCATGACGAGCCAGTTATCACCCCCCGGCTTGAAAGAATCACCATGACTGACGATGGCAATGAGACTAACAACCAACCGAAAAATTCATCCGGAAATGGAATTGGTGTTGGTGTGGCAATTGGTGTAGCCATTGGTGCGGCCTACGGAGCAGCATCGGGAAACATGGCACAGAGCTTAGCAATGGGCGTAGCACTCGGAACGGCTTTCGGAGCGATCTTTGATTTCAACCGACGTGGAAGATCGAAGGTGAGCAGTTCCAGACTCTTGGCGATTGCTCCGCTTGCGTTTTTTGACGCTACTTATCCCAGCTCCGAAAACGTAGTGGATGTCACCAAGCCGCCCTATTCTGCGAAGGCTGATGGGGTGTCCGACGATACCGAGGCGCTTCAACGCGCCATCAATGAGCACACCGGACGGCACCACATCCTATACTTCCCAAGTGGCACTTATCTCGTGAGCGCGACGCTGAAGTGGCCGAAGAATTTTGGCGGGCGAGACAACTGGGGAAATACTATCCTCCGTGGCGAATCGCACGACAAGAGCACCATCCGGCTCAAAGACGGTACGTTTACCGATGCGAAAAAACCCGAGGCAATGATGTGGTGTGGCGGATTCGGGAGCGCGGATTGGTTTCACAACTACGTCGAAAATCTCACGTTCGATGTCGGCACAGGAAATCCCGGTGCGGTCGGTTTGCAATTCTTCTCGAACAACACCGGTGCGGTGCGGGACTGTCGTTTCGTCGCTGCGGAAGGCAGCGGATTGGTGGGGCTTGATCTGGCGCATCGCGACATGAATGGTCCGCTGCTGGTGAAGAATTGCGAAGTCATCGGTTTCGCTCGCGGCATCTCGACGGCGCGGGCGGTCAACAGCCAGGTGTTTGAGAACATTACTCTGCGCGGGCAAACACAGTTCGGTTTCAGCAACGAAGGACAGACGATCAGCATCCGGGGGCTCGTGAGCAAGAACGCGGTACCGGCGGTGAGTACCTACGGCACGCTGTTGCTCGTGAATGCGGAGCTCACCGGCACTGGCGACGCGGCGATGCATCCTGCGATCGTCAACTTCAATGGCGGTCGCATCTTCCTCCGCGATGTCAAGACGACCGGCTACCGGCGCGCGCTGGCCGACATTTCCACCCCGGATTTCGCCGCCGCTTATCGCGTCGATGGCGAGGACAAGCCCGGCTCGCTCGGCCCGGACATCGTGGAGTATTCTTCGCACGCGGCGACGACGGCATTTACCTCGCCCGCGACCTCGTTGCGACTGCCGATCAAAGAGACCCCTCCTACGACTTGGGAAGACCCGGCGAAGTGGGCGGTTGTGGATGCCTTTGGTGCAGACCCGACAGCGCAGGCGGATTCCGCCAAGGCAATACAGCAAGCCATAGACTCCGGCGCGACGACGGTTTTTTTCCCCGGCCACTACAAAAGCAGCGAGACGATTCGCGTGCGCGGCAAGGTGCGGTGCATCGTCGGCGTCAGCGGCGCGATCAACTATGGAAATCGCGATTTCGTGAACTTCCGCATCGAGGATGGCGAAGCGCCCTTGGTGACGCTCGAGCACTTCAGCCATTTGGGCGGCGGCATCGAACTAGATACGAAACGCGTCGTCGTTCTGCGCAGCATGGAAACCTACACCATCCAAGGTACCCCGCGCAGCGAAGGGGGTGAGGTCTTTCTCGAGGACGTGGTAGGCGATAATTTTCGCTTCCGCAAACAACGCGTTTGGGCGCGGCAACTCAACATCGAGAACGAGGGCACGCATCTTACCAACGACGGTGGCGACGTGTGGGTGCTCGGTTACAAGACCGAGCGCGGCGGTACGCTCGTCCGCACACTCGGCGGCGGACGCACGGAAATCCTCGGCGGTTTCAGCTACACCACGACTGCGGGCAAACTTGCGCCGATGTTCGAAAGCACGGACTCCTCGATATGGGCGTTTTTCAGCGAGGTTTGCTACAATGGCGACCCGTTCCTAGTGCGCGTCTCGGAGACACGCGGTACCGAGACAAAAAACCTGGGCAAGGACGACGGCCACACCGCGCCGTATTCCGGTCGCCCTTAAAAACCCTAAATGGATTGGGAACTACAACGTCGCGGGCCTTTGTTTACGGTTGCTTTCAAGACGAGAGTACGTGGGCGTGTGTGGAGGGAGATCCTGAGCGATCGTGCCTCGCATCGGATTTCGTCGTGCTCGTACTCGATGGCTGTTTGAACTGCGTTGATCTTTGATCGACACGGTTCGCGGTAACTTGCGTACCAATGGGCCGGATAGCTATACTGGATCGCGTCGAGCACGAGAAGAAGCAAGAACAATGTGGTACACCGAAGTCGCCGGTGGTGCTTTCCTGGCTTTTTGAATCGTGGTCTCCGGCGACAACGCTGACCACGGTCGTCGTTCCTTTAAATCAAAGTTCCTCGGAGCGAAGAGATCGATGTCATTTGAACCGACGGATTCCAGCGTCCGAATTCCATTGAGTCCAAAGCAAAGCCTTGCCTCTCTTAACGCACGCATGTGGTTTTTAGGATGCGGCTTGGGATGTGCCACTGGGCTTAGTCTGCTATGCGCCTTGATTGCGATTTGGCAAAAGCAAACTCTGTCGATTGCATTACCAGCACTGTTGATCGCGCTGCTTCATGGCTCCATCATTACGGTCCTTTGGGTTTACCGATTTACCACGCACCGTCGCAATGCGATGATGACCTCAATGCTTGCAAGTTCGATACTAACCGTTGTGCTTGCAACCTTGGTTGCTTCCGGAGGCATGGCATCGTCGCCACTTTATGGACTGGCTTTCATGCATCTTGTTTTGGCCTTTTTTCATCCAGCAGTCCTAGGATCGGCCACGGAGCCGGAATGACGATCGCATGCACCGGAGTCGTTCGTGCGAACCGGATCGGACCGAGCATCGGAAAATGACAGATCCAGCGGATCCTGCGCCTAGAGTCCGGAATTTCTCGGCCTAACCCTCCTACGGACCCGATCGGATGGCTATAGTAGAAGCTAGATGCGGCCTAGTAGGGATCTCCTATAATGAACGGTAAATAAGGATACCCCATGAACGTTTTGCTTAGAAATCCAACCCCAATCGCCAACCTTCCCCAGTGGGACCAACTGCTCGGGGCCCTGGTCGCCACGGGCGCCTACGGCCTTTTGGGGATCTTTTTGATGCTCGTCGGCTTCAAGATGTTCGAGTGGATCACAGGCCGACTCGACGTCGAAACCCAGTTGGAAAAGCAAAATATCGCCGTCGGCATCGTCGTCGCCGCATTGCTCATCGGTATCAGCCTTATCGTCGTCGTATCGATGCTCTAAACGAGCGACCGAGAAACTCGCTATCCAAAAGCAGAGGATTCCATGAAAAGAAGTACGCAAGTTCTCCTGACCCTGATGTTGCCTGCCGTCGCCGCCTTTGGCTGCGATTCGGCCAAGAAGCCCCCGTTGGCCAAACCTGCCAATTGCAGTGGCCCGGCCAAGCCTGGCGAGCCCCCGAAGACGGAGGTTTGCGTGCCCGCCGAAGGCCAAGCAAACCCGTCCCAGACGGCCTCGAGCAACGCCCACCAAAACAACACCAATCACACAACACGCACCGGCAGTTACATGCCGTGGTTTTGGCTCTGGGGTGGGGGAGGGCGCTTCTTCGGCGGAAACTCAGGCGTGCAAGCCCCTTCGATGCCCGGCGGTGGCCCAATGACATCGACCTCACCGAATCAATCGAGCTTCTCGTCGGGTTCCCGCCCGGCGGGTGCTCCGAGCGGCGTCTCGAGCGGTGGCTTTGGCCGTACCGGCAGTTCCTTCTCGAGCGGCTCGTAATCGAGCGGCAGTCCTTCCCGATTCACCGTCCTCCCGAGAACAACGAAATCTGCGATGCAACGAATCACTGGGAGTCCGCGTCCTAACTGGCGGGCCGAGGTCGAGCAGATCGGCTTTAGTTATCACACCATCGACGACGAGCTCTACTGGGACGAGTCGGGTTGGTTCGAATTCAACTACGACCAAATCCGGGTCATCGAACAAGCCACGAATGTCCTGCATGCGATGTGCATCGAAGCGGCCGAGTGCGTGATCGAAGAGGATCGATTGAGCGATTTCGGAATCCCTTCGCAATTTCATTACTGGATCAAGCAGAGTTGGGAAGCCGACGAACCGACCCTTTTCGGACGCTTCGACCTCGCTTGGGATGGCACCGGCCCTCCGAAAATGCTCGAGTACAACGCCGATACTCCCACCTCGTTGTTCGAGGCTTCGGTCGTTCAATGGCATTGGCTCGAATCGCTTCAAAACACCGGAGCTGCAATCGCTCAGTTCGATCAATTCAACAGCCTCCATGAACAATTGATCGAAGCTTGGAAGTACCTGCGGCAGCAAGGTTGGGATCGAGTTCATTTCGCGGCAAGCGATGGTCACGAAGAGGACTTCGGGAACGTCACCTACCTGCGCGATACCGCATCGCAAGCTGGCATCGATACGCACTATATAGATATCTCACAGGTCGGATACGACTCGGACCGCAAGACGTTTGTCGACGATCAGTTCGAACCGATCGAGTATTTGTTCAAGCTTTATCCTTGGGAGTGGATGTTGCAGGAATCGTTCGCTCGTCACTTGCTAACCTCGAAAACCGTTTGGCTCGAACCGGCTTGGAAAATGCTCCTGTCGAACAAAACGATCCTGGCGATCCTTTGGGAGCTATTCCCTGAGAATAAGTACTTATTGAAAGCCTCCTTTGAGCCGATCGAAGGTGATTTCGTGCGCAAGCCGATTTTGGCTCGAGAAGGAAGCAACATCGAGATCGTCACGCAGCAGCAGCACGCGCAGATGGCCACCGAGGGACCTTATTGGAACCAACCGTGCATCTACCAAGCTTACCATCCACTGTATCGATCCGAGAATGGATACGCGGTACTAGGAAGCTGGGTGGTCGGCGATCGAGCTTGCGGGATGGGGATCCGCGAGGACATCCAAGCCATCACGCACAACACGAGCCGCTTTTTACCCCATCGTATTCGAAGATAGCCTTCAACGCCATTCCGTAAATCCCACACGGAATTCTTAAAGTAATTCACTTGCCCGGCTTCGGGCAGGTGCATAAAGTGACCCCGTGGAAACGATCTTCTTTGCAGGATGCAATCGCCGTGGCGGCTTTGAACCCCGCGGTGTCTCGAGAGGATTCTCGGTCGTTACTATCCCATTTTGCGTCATGTAATGAACGTCGATGTGAAGCTCTGAGGGTTGTAAGGATCGCGACTGGAAAAACTTGCGATCGTTTTTTGACCTTTCCTATCAGCGCTTTATACTCGCCGGCCCCCCGGTGCAAACACCGGTGCAACTGCTGGTGGATCTGCATGGCCAAAAAGCCATTGCATTCCACCTGCTGGGGACATCCGTGCAACCCTTGTCTTGACATCCAGAATGCTCCACCACCTTCGTCCTCTGATTTACGCAGCTAGCTGCTGTCTTGCATGGATGTGCAGCGGCTGGGCTCTATCCCAAAACCTACCGACTTCCGACGCACTTCCTGCTAGCAGCCCACCTGCCAGCAACCCGCTTGCTCCGAGCAGCCAAGCCACGGTTCCTGCGATGGCCGAGACTCCAGCCTCGCTCCAGCCCGAAGAGGTCTTGCGGGTCGGCAAAGCGCTCGAGCAACAACGCCGATGGCAAGAAGCCATCCAGCACTACGAGAAGTCGCTCAAGCTCCTGCCGCTCAACAAGCAGATCACCGAACGCATGCAAATCTCGCGCGTTCATCTCGATGTGACGCGCCGCTATGCGGATCGCTCGTTTATTGAAAGCGTGGAACGTTCCACGTCCGCACAATCGATAGAGGTCTACCAAGACGTCGTCAGCAAGCTCGAAACGTATTACGTCGACTCGATCGATTATTACAAGCTAGCACTCTATGGAACGGCATTTCTAGAGGTCGCTTTGACCGAACGCGAATTCATTCAGAAGCATTTGTCCAAGACGCCGGCGGCCTCGATCGAGAACTTTCGCCGAAATGTCCACCGTCTGGTCTTCGGAAAGAAGGTCGGCAACGCCAACGAGCTTAAAAACCTTGCTTTGCTCGTCGCCTCGGAGGCCCAAGAGCAAATCGGACTGATGCCTACGGCAACACTCTTCGAATTCATCAGCGGTTCGGTGGGATTGCTCGATCCTTACTCCTCGATCCTGACCCCTGGCGAGTACCGAGAGATCATGTCCCAAATCGAAGGGAACCTGATCGGTCTTGGGGTAGAGCTTTGGGCCGAAGGAAACGAATTGCGGATTGTCGATGTTTTCAAAGGCAGTCCGGCAGCGCAAGCCGGATTGCTTCCGGGCCATTACATTCTTGAAGTCGATGGGCAGACCATCGTCAGTATCGGAGCGAAACGGGCCGCAGATATGCTTCGTGGACCCGAGAACAGCAGCGTCAAGTTGGTGATCTCATCGGGCGGTGACCAAAGCGTCGCGATCGACGTGGTCCGAAGACGCGTCGAAATTCCCAGTGTCTCGTCGGCTGAAATGCGAAACGGACAAATCGGCTACATCCGGATCACCAACTTTCAAAAGACCACGGTCAACGAGGTCAGCCGCGCTCTGTTTGATCTTTCGAGCCAAGGAATGAAGTCCTTGGTGATCGACCTGAGGCGAAATCCCGGAGGGCTCCTCGAGTCGGCCGTCGAGCTTGCCGACTACTTCATCGTGCGAGGTGGGATTGTCTCGACACGCGGTCGGAACACCTCGGAAAACCGAAACTACACCGCCCATGCCGCAGGGACTTGGGATATGCCATTGGTCGTCCTGATCGATGCAGAGAGCGCAAGTGCCAGCGAGATCTTCGCAGGTGCGATTCGAGATCACGATCGAGGTTACATCGTCGGTCAAATCTCCTACGGGAAAGGGAGCGTCCAGGGGGTATTCCCCAGCGAGCGAGGGATCGGTGGATTGCGGTTGACCGTAAGCCGGTTTTATTCGCCCAGTGGGACGGCCATCAGCCAGCGAGGAATCACCCCGCACGTGATGGTCCCTGAGGAACCCGACACGACCCCGACGACACTCGTGGCCTTGAAGCCGCCGGTCGAATCGGTCCCAAGCCAGGGTAGCCCCGGCAGCACCGAGACCGGAGCGAATCTGACGGCCCAGCGACCGGTTCTGCAACCTGCCTCGGAACCCGCTGCGGCCGGTAAGCCCGACCGTGTCTTGGAAAAAGGCCTTGAAATTGCAGGCCAGATCGCTGCCGGACGCGCTCGCTAGGGCCAGCGAATTAGCGGTAGCCGAAAACGCCTCAAAACATCACAATTGAGGCATGTTCAGAAAATTTCTTCGCTCCAAAATTCACCGCGCAACGGTCACGCAAGCAGACTTGCACTACGAAGGCTCGTTGACGATCCCTCCAGACTTGATGCTTGCCGCTGGCATCGCACCCTTCGAGTCGGTCCACGTGTGGGATGTCACGCGAGGAACCCGCCTCGAGACCTACGCTATCCTTGGAGAACAAGGTTCGACCGACGTGTGCATCAATGGGGCTGCAGCTCACTTGGTCCGACCCGGCGACGTGATCATCATCGCAACCTTTGGGTTGATCGCAGAGACGCAAAACGAGGTCCGTGTTCCGGAGCCCAAGGTCGTGTTTGTCGATGCCAACAATCGCATCACGCACACAGGCCGTGAGGTACCTGGTCCACGCCGCCGTGGGCTCGACGATACACCCCTAGACGACTGCTGCTAGCGTCCAATCCTTTAGTCCAAAAGGTCCATATGATGCTCGAGCGCGTTTTAGAACCTGAAGTCATGAACGATCTGCAAGAGGCGATCGAGTACCACGATATGGACTTCAACGAAGTCAATCGTGCCTTTGTTCGAGATCTGCTTGCCTTCGCCGCCCAAGAGGATCGAACCCTCGGTCGAGACATCCTCGATCTCGGGACCGGTACGGCGAGAATTCCAGTCGAGTTGTGCTTGCAAGCACCCAGCCTTCGGGTGATGGCAGCCGACGCGTCGAGCGAAATGCTCGAACTGGCGCGCTACCATATCGAAATCAATCACATGCTCGATCGGATCCAGCTCCATCGGACCGATGCGAAGAAGCTGGTTTTCGGCCCCAGTTTTTTCGATGCCGTCATCAGCAACTCCCTCGTGCATCATCTACCTCAAAGCGAGGCTTTCTTTGCAGAAGCACTGCGCGTGCTAAGGCCAGGCGGTCTCCTCTTTGTCCGGGATCTGTTTCGTCCTGCGAGCCAGGAACAAGTCGAGGCGCTCGTCGCTCAGCATGCAGGGAACGAAAGTCCTAGGTCCCAACAACTGTTTCGTCAAAGCCTCCAAGCAGCGTTGACCACCGAGGAACTCGCTAAAATACTCGCAGCACTCGGTGTCGATGCACAGTGCATCCAAATGACCAGCGATCGACACTGGACCTTGGCCTATCGAAAACCCGCTTAAGCGACACAACAGTTTGGTGCCATGCCGATCTGAGTTGATCGAAAGAGCCCCAGGCAGATTCATCATGGAACAGCAATACCTAGAACTCTTGCAACGGATTTTGGATCATGGAGATGCCAAATCCGATCGGACCGGCACAGGCACCCGCAGCCTCTTCGGCGCTCAGATGCGGTTCTCCCTCGAGGACTCCTTTCCGTTGCTTACGACCAAACGGATTTCGTTCCGCTTTATCGCTTACGAGCTGTTTTGGTTTTTGAGAGGTGAGACCAACATCGAGTACCTTAAGAAGCATGGGGTTTCGATTTGGGACGAGTGGGCAGACGAACATGGAGAGCTAGGACCCGTCTATGGCAAGCAATGGCGGTCCTGGGAATGCCCCGACGGCAGAACCATCGATCAGATCAGCCAAGTGCAGGAATCGATCCGCAAGAGCCCCGATTCCCGTAGGCTTATCGTCAGCGCTTGGAATGTCGCGGACATCGGAAAGATGAAGCTACCGCCATGCCATACCTTGTTCCAGTTCTACGTCTCCAGAGGGCGACTGAGTTGCCAGCTTTACCAACGCAGCGCCGACATGTTTTTAGGGGTTCCTTACAATATCGCTTCGTATAGCCTTTTGACGATTTTGCTAGCTAAATCCACCGGTTTGGTGCCTGGCGAATTTGTCCATACGTTGGGAGACGCCCATATTTACGACAATCATCATGAGCAGTGCCATGAGCAGTTGTCGCGGAGTCCCAAGCCGTTTCCTGGGTTGAAGGTGCGGACCGATAGGTCCTCTGTCTTGGAGTATGGCTGGGAGGATCTGGAGCTAGTCGGATACGATCCCCATCCGGCGATCGCCGCTGAGGTGGCCGTCTGAGCTCGGAAAGCGGCGCAAACTTTACGCAAAGGGGCCAAGTTCGCCAAGTTCGCCAAGTTCGCCAAGTCCACAAGCGAGGCAAGAAGCTCCTCTTGTGCTGGAGCTGGAAATTTTGAAGAATCCCGCCCTCGGCCTTCGTTTTGCCCCAGCGCCCAGCCTAGGAAAGGATTCCTCATGCGTCCAGATGATCAGCCCCTTGAGAAGAATGTCTGGATGCGTCGGCGTTGGCTTTTGGGACTGGTTTCCCTGGGGCCCCTTGCGACCGGTTGCCGCGGCTACCAATATGGGCACATCGTCAAACCCACAGCAAGCGACATGGTTGGAAGCCACGAAGCCGGTTCGGAGGTCTTTCACCCGTTGGTTGATGAATCGGTCGGAAAACTCCTTGCCAAGCAGCAAGAGCAGTGCTTGGTCGGTCCGGATGGCTCTCTACAAAAGAAGACGATCTGCTTTGTTTGTGTCGAGAACAAAATGTCTGAAGACATCGGGGATTTCAAGGATCAGCTCTACGAGCAAATCGATAGCAAGATTCTTGAATCCGACGTCTTCCAGCCTGTGAGTCGACGCATGGTCGATGCGGCATTGCATGAAACCCGATTGCGGCCAGATGCTCTGATGGTGCCTGATAACATGAACCTCTTTACGGCTGTTCTTCAGCGACAAGGCGCGCCGATCGATTACCTGCTCTATGCCAAGCTCACCAGCGGTACGACCCAACGCAATAGCTCGAAGCAACGCGACTATTTGCTGACGCTTGAACTGACCAATGTCCACACGGGCATCTACTCCAAAGAATCGGCGGAGATCCGAAAGGGTTACCACAAAACAGCGATCGGAAGCGTTTGGAATTACAACCCGCTCAAATGAACCCGCCGCGATTCGATGTGTCGCTGCGCGTGACCCTAGGCTTGCTGCTGTGCCCGATGCTATGCTTGGTTTCAAGCATCGGCTGCTCGACGCATGCCAAGCGAGTGTCGCTATCCCGTTCACTTTTTTATGAAGGCCAACTCCAAGCCTGCCGCGATCGGCTCGAGAAGCTTCACAAGAGCCATCGTCAGGATCGCGACGTGACCAATCTCGACCTTGCCGTTGTCGATCTGCTCGATGGGCGAACGGAGCAAGCCGAATTGCGGCTCAAAGCGGTGCGAGATCGATTCGATCGCCTCGAGCAGGAATCGCTCAGCGAAAAAACACTCTCAATGTGGACCGATGATACGGCGCGCTCCTATGCCGGTGAGGACTACGAAAAAATCCTCATTCGCGTCTACTTGGCACTCGCGAATCTGATGCGAGATGGTGTCGATGCAGAGAGCTATACGCTCCAGATCCAGGACAAACACGAAGCGGTCATGCAAAAGCTCTGGGGGGAGGCACCTGTCGATACCAACTCCAAAAAATTCACCGGGCTGCCCATCGGCTTCTACCTGCGCGGGATGCTCCGAGAGCAAACCCATCTGGATTACGATGACGCGCTGAGGAGCTACTCCCAGGTCGCCGAGTTGCTGCCGACTTGCCAAGCGATCCAAGGGGATATCCAGCGGGTCACCCAGGGCGTCCACTCCGAGCCCGGCAACGGTGTCCTGTATGTCTTTGCCATGGTCGGACGCGGACCTTATAAGATCGAATCGGTCGAACAGCCCACCAGCGATGCTTTGCTGATCGCCGACCGTATCATCTCGGCTGTCGGGCCTTATAAGCTCCCTCCGACGATCGCTCCGATCAAGGTCCCCAAGGTCACCGTCCCCGATTCGGACATCGAGGGTGTCCGAGTTACGGTCCATAACCAAGCTGTCGGTTCGACGGTCTCGATTGCCGATATCGATCAACTGGCTCTGGAGACTTCTCAGGCTGCTCGCAACGAGCTCATCGCACGAGCCGTCGCGCGTCGGGTGATCAAAAAAGCGACTGTCGCCGCGGTCAAGCAGCAGACATCCTCGAACGGCTTGACCTCCTTGGGCCTCGATGCGGCTGGAGTGGCATGGGAAGCTCTTGAATCGGCCGACACACGTTGTTGGGGTTTGCTACCTCGAAGCATCCAAGTCCTGCGAATCGAACTTCCTGCGGGGTCCCACTGGCTATCGCTCTCACCGGAGTACCTTGGCCAAATCGGACGGACCGATACCCGACGGCAAGTTTCGATTGTCGACGGACGGAATACCTATGTCGTCGGCTGGTTCCCCGACACATTCACACCTCCGCGCATTTTGACGTCGTTGCATTGAATATCTGAGCGAGTGAATATCTGAGCTGGCCGATCCATCGGATCGACGCATCAGGATTTGGCAAGCAGTTCTCGGATCACACGGCCATGCACATCGGTCAATCGACGTTCGATACCATTATGGTAGAAGGTTAGTCGTTCGTGATCGATCCCCAATAGATGCAATGCAGTGGCGTGAAGATCATAGCAGTAAGTCGGATTCTCGGCGGCTTGGAAGCCGACTGGATCGCTGCTGCCATAGCTCGATCCACCGCGCACACCACCGCCGGCCATCCACGCGGTAAAAGCTCCCGGATTGTGGTCTCTTCCCTTTTGCGACCCTTGCATAAAAGGCTGTCTTCCAAATTCGCTTGTGCAGATCACCAAAGTCGAATCGAGCAATCCTCGCGTTTTGAGATCTTCGATCAAGGCCGACGCGCCGGTATCGAGGATGCGTCCCCAGTAACCATGATCGCGCACGATATCTTCATGGGAGTCCCAGTTGGGTCGGATCGCTTTTTGCGAAGTGTTTTCGGCTCCGCAGTAAATTTGAACGAATCGTACGCCTCGTTCGACCAACCTGCGCGCTAGCAAACACTGCTGTCCGAAAGGCCCGATATCAGGGTCTTCCATAGCGTACATCGCTTTGGTCGCTGCGGTTTCCTTTTCCAGTTCGACGACCTCCGGTGCGCTCAATTGCAACTTTCCAGCGAGTTCAAAGGACGCAATCCGAGCTTCGAGCAGCGTGTCTCCTTGGCGCTCGTTGGCGTGCTGGCGATTCCATTCCTGAAGCAACGAAAGCCCTTGTTCCTGAGCCTCACGTTCTAAGCTTCTTGCGGGAAACAAGTCGCGGATGACTTCCTTACCTGCCCCGATCTCCATGACGGTACCTTGGTGAACTGCAGGTAGGAACCCTGCGCCCCAGTTGATGATTCCTCCGGGAGGCAAGCCTCGCGAATCGGGCAATACCACAAATTCGGGTAGGTTGGAGGATTCGCTTCCTAGGGCGTAGGTGACCCACGAACCCATCGCAGGGAAACCCGGCTGGATAAAGCCGCTGTTCATCATGAACATCGCCGGTCCGTGCAGTGCCGATTTGCTTTTCATGGAATGGATGAAGGCCATCTGATCGACGCAGCGCGATAGCTTAGGGAATAAATCCGACATCCATAACCCAGACTCACCATGCTGTCGAAATGGCCAAAAGCTCTTGGCGTGCTTTCCGGCAACACCAGCGAAGGTCTGTTTACCAAGCTCGGGGTCAAACGGGGTTCCATCGAGTCGCTCAAGCTCTGGTTTGTAATCCCATGTATCGACGTGGCTCAAACCTCCCGGGCAGAAGATTTCGATCACGCATTTGGCTTGCGGGGCGTGATGCAACCCGCGATGCGAGCTTGCAGGTTCCTGGCCTTGCCCGAGGGAATCTCTGCCGAGGATTGCGCCGCAGGCGATCGCACCGAGTCCGGTTCCTAAACCAGCGAGCCAATCGCGACGCGAAGAGCGCATCACCGTATTGTTTTGCAGGTCATCGAGCCTTGGTCTCTTAATCGACATAAACAAACTCGTTGGTGTTCAAGAGGATGCGGCATAGATGAAATAAACCTGCGTCTTGGATCAATCGCGTGGCGCTTTGGATCTGTTCTTGTGTCGGTTGTCTAGCAAAAGCGATTCGTATCGCGCGTTCAGCTTGGGCCTGGGCATTCTCGCCTACGTCATATTTCAATCGGGCAGCGAAGCGGTCGCTTTGCTGGAGCACAAATGCGTTATTGAGAGTCGCCAACGATTGAATTGCAGTCGTCGTGGTATTGCGGACGGGAGTCAAGGTTGCAGGATTGGGACAATCAAGGCTGGTCAAAAACGGATGCGGAGTGGTTCGAACCACAAACCGATAAATACTTCGGCGAAAAACCTCAGGGGTATCCAAAGCTAGGTGACGATATACAGGAGCATATTCCTCTTTGTACTCAAAATCGCGGTAGCCTGGGCCGTGCATTGTCGAGACCATCGCATCGGACACCGTCAAAATCGCATCTCGAAGCGATTCGGCATCCAATCGCCGAGGGTTTTGACGCCAAAGAAATCGATTCCCCGCATC
Source organism: Planctomycetota bacterium (assembly GCA_003671195.1). GTDB lineage: Bacteria > Planctomycetota > Planctomycetia > Pirellulales > Pirellulaceae > JBKCUI01. The sequence goes on along the minus strand of QWPJ01000241.1, from coordinate 3,803 downwards.
CATACTAGCAGCCGGGTTTTCAGGTCCAAACGAATGGCGTTGATAAGCATCCGATAAGAGGATCATTCGATGCAGGCGTTTCAAGGACCCTTGACTGTGCTGCAATTCCAAGGCCAACCAGTCGAGAAGTTCCGGATGCGATGGCATCGCTCCCCCGAGTCCAAAATCGCTCGGCGTGGCGACGAGTCCTTTTCCAAAGTGATGATGCCATAAACGATTGGCCATCACCCTCGGTGGTAGCGGGTTGTCTGTCGAAGTGAGCCAATGTGCCAAGGCGATGCGTCGCTGTGCATCGGTCGATTGGCTATCGAGCGTAGCGATCGATGCAAGACTTGGCCCCACGCATGCCACCGCACTTGGCGATATGACTTCGCGGGCCTCCTGGATATCGCCCCGATGGAGTCGACGTATCTCGGCTGGGGTTTGGGTCACAACTCCATAGACGCGCCGGGCTTGGGGCAAGGAATCCAATTCCTTCTGAATCGTTGCGGAGTCCGATCGGAGCATCTCGATTCGTTTGGATTTCTGCTCGGACTCCTCTCGATGCAGAGGCGAGATCGACGCATCGATGAAACAGACCTGATCATGACTGATCCCATTCCCGCCGTCGGTTGCGATCAAAGTCAGCAAGGAGTCGCTCTGGGGAAGTACGTGACGGATACTCTGGAGTCCATCCTCTCGTCCCAATCCTTGGAATCGATACACGATTTGGCCATCGACCAAAACATAAACGTCGGCTCCTTGCTTAGGCGTTTGACCGAAGTAACCAACCATCGCCGTGAAGACCAAAGGCTCCTTGGGAGCCGCCTTAGGTTCTGGATCCGTCGTCGCCTCGGGCTCTTTCTGGGGCAAGATTCGGTGTTGAAGAAGTTCCTGTTGGATCAGCTCCTGACGCAGGGTAAAAGTGATTCCTGCATTCGCGTGGAGCGAGAGCATACTGCGGCTTGGCCCAATGCATTCGATTCCATCGAGGCTGGTCGAAAACTGCGAGTTGACGGGACCGTTGCGGATCGCATCCCAGGCCTTGCCACCCGTCGACGGGATTGGTTCAGCCAAGGTTCCTGCTTGGGAAATTTTTAAGCGGCGAAGCGATCCGCCATCGGGAACGAAAACCGAATCGATCCAAGGATTGTTCGTTCGGTTCAAGCGGTTGGTTTCCACGCCATCGAGAAAACCTTTTTTGTCCGTTGCATCGCGCAGTGCTCCGGTGCTCGGATCGATGCCTGAATCTTCAGTTCCGGTGCCAAAGCCGTTTCCTCCCCCGACGATATCGGCAAGTGAAATCCCATGGCTCAAGCTGAGGATCTCCAGGTCGATCGCCTGCTTGCGGTGCTTGAGTTCCTTTCGTGCCGCTTCGATCGCAGCCGATTCGTTCATAGAGACAGTTCGATCGCCCCGTCCGACCCCGGCAAAGATCGCGGTCATCCCATAATACTCTTCTTGACGAATCGGATCGAGTTTATGGTGGTGGCACCGGGCGCAATGAATAGTGATTCCGCACATGCTTGTCATCACTTGAGCCACCATATCGTCCAGATCGTCGGCTCTCGCCAAGCGTTTGATCATGGGGCTTGGTGTTTCGACTTGGCCAACAAAATCCCATGGACCGACGGCTAAGAAACTCGATGCGATCGTCGAATACGGATCGCTCTCAGGAAGAACATCCCCAGCGATTTGGTGCTGGAGAAATGTGCCTAGCGGCAAGTCGCTGTTGAATGCATCGATGACCCAATCTCGGTACCGCCAAGCATGATCGCGTCGTTGATCGCGTTCGAATCCGTGCGTGTCGGCGTAATGGGCAATGTCCAACCAGTGCCTTGCCCATCGTTCTCCATAGTGGGGCGACCCTAGAGTGCGATCGACCAACCGCTCCCATGCATCGGGCGAGCGATCCTCAAGAAATTGATCGGACTCTTCTGGGGTTGGTGGAATACCTAGCACGTCGAAGCTCAATCGGCGGATGAGCGTTTCGCGCGAGGCCCTGCCTAGTGGCTCGATGCCATGCGCCGACATAGCAACCGAAAGAAAGCGATCGATGGGGTTGTCATCCTGCTGTCTGGTGACCGAGTTCGATGGGACCTTTGGATCTTGGAGCGATTGCCACGCCCAGTGATCCAAACGAGGATCCTTCAGCGATTCGGAGTCCCAGGGGCCGTCGGCGTCTATCCATTGTCGGATCGCTGCGACTTGAGCGTCACTTAACGGCATGCCGGTCGGAGGCATCCGAGTTTCATCGCGAGCCGTGATGCGAGCGAGCAGCAGGCTGTCTTGGCTGCGTCCAAAATCGACGGCTTTTCCAGACTCTCCACCGAGGATGAAACCCCCACGAAGATCCAGCCGCAGTCCTCCTTCCTGCACCTCTTGGCCGTGGCACTCGATGCATCGGTCCCGAAAAACCTCTCTCGCTGTTACTTCAAAATCCTGTGCTTTGTTTGTGACTGGGAGATCTTGGGCAATCGCATTGGAGGTCATCAGCAATGCTGCTTCGAAAAATGCTGCTCCGACGAATGCAGTTTTGGCAAACGCGGATACGAAATCATTTTTCATAGGGCATCCGCTTCGAGTGCGCAGGGTTGTGCCAGCGGACCAGAGGAAGGCGAGCATAGTGTAACCAGCGATGTAGGGAGTTTTTGGAATCGATCGATTATACATTGCCAAGCCAACCGAGAGGGTTGCTCGATGATTTTCTGTTTCTCTTTGTGTCCTCTGGTATTCCGTTCCACCAGGAAGCACAAGACCTAGCCAGAGAGAACTGGGACAGTCCGGGAATTTGTATTCGTAAGTGGTGCCCGCACGGTTGGTCACCGTAAGGCTAGGCCTTGACGGTCTGTGAAGTCGCAGCAATCGGCACGCACGGGTCGGATCCCCTAGCAACGTTGGATAAGCCATTGATCGTCGCTTCTTCGCTGCGATCCGGTTTTCCCTTCCGTACAAACTCCCATACAAACTCGGGGACAGTCCCTGAGTTTCTCCGCGTATTTTGCGAGCGATTTCCTGGAGTATTACCTGGGGACAGTCCCCAGGTATGTAAGAGAGAACTGAGACAGTCCGGGAGTTTGTATGCGTAAGTGGCGCCCGACCGGTTGGTCACCGTAAGGATGGGCCTTGACGGTCTGTGAAGTCGCAGCAATTGGCACGCACGGGTCGGATCCCCTAGCAACGTCGGATAAGCCATTGAACGTCGCTTCTTCGCTGCGATCCGGTTTTCCCTTCCGTACAAACTCCCATACAAACCCGGGGACAGTCCCCGAGTTTTTTGCGTGTTAGTTGGGGACAGTCCCCGAGTATGTACACGTGTTTTGCGAGTGATTTCCCTGCTGGTTGCGGCGAGCAGCAGGTCGTAAGCCAAGCTCGCTCGACTGCTTTACGAGTGAGTTTCATCGTCGGCGATCGTGAAATCACGAAAAGTTTTTTGTACCAAATTCACCACCTCCCCCCCTTGTTTCTGCACAATAAGCCCTCGGTCGCTAGGCCGAACGATTCGCCTAGATAAGTACGTTTCAAACCATGCTTTTTCCACAACAAAGGGCAGGTTGCGAGCGTTGGGACTGCGTGCAAGGTCTTGCGCTTTGCCCCGCAGTTGCGGATGGACACCGCGGTTGTTTGCTACCCGTGTTTTTTTGTTTGTGGATCTGTTTATCAGTCAGGAGGGCTACCGCTATGTCTCGTAAAACCCGTGGCAGTTTGATAAACCCCAATGAAGTCACGATTGTTCATGCCGTGGCAAAGACGGCCAGGAATCTGTTTCTTCTGGGCGAGGATTCCGCGACCAGGACCCACAACTCCCATCGCAAAGCTTGGAT
>QWPJ01000166.1 GCA_003671195.1 Planctomycetota bacterium | reverse complement strand
GTCTTACCCCTCGCCTTCGAACTTGCAAAATCGTCATCGATCAGCGAAGCCTGCGAATTGGCACTTCGAAAACTCCTTGCAATCACCGGATGCCAGGCCGGAGGGGTGATCAAACTCGATCGGAGCACGAAGGAGTCCAAGCAGAATCGGACGAAATCTTCGGAATCCGACGCTCCAATCTTGACGGTCCTGGCCGCTCAGGAACTCTCCGGAAAAGCCTATCACCCGATTTCCGATACCCTCGTTCAGAACCTCATTCGAGACCCATCGGCGATCCTAGCCCGAAATGTCATCTCCGACCCCGCCTTCATCGCTAACCCCGAACAAAGCGGCAGCCACGTCCTTACGACCACTTCTCTGATCGCCGCTCCGATCCAAATCGACGGATCCCTTTTCGGGGTCCTGCACATGTACTCGCGGATCGGTCGCAAGGACCTTTGCCCAGAGGACCTCGAAGTCGCCCTAGCCATCGCCGAAGTCCTTTCGGTATCGATCGCGAATCTTTCAAGGCAGCAGTTGCTCCAATCCAAACTCCAATCGACCAACTCTCGGCTCGAACAACTCGAACAGCGATTAGGGCATGGCGATTGGATCGGTGATTCCCAAGGGATGAACCAACTGCGTGAGCAAGTCCGCCGGGTGGCCCCCACCCAAGCGACCGTATTGATCCGTGGCGAGAGCGGAACGGGCAAGGAGCTTGTGGCTCGAGCCATCCACGAGAACAGTCCCCGCGCCTCAGGGCCTTTTGTCACGATCAACTGCGCGGCCCTTTCTCCTACGCTCCTGGAAAGCGAACTCTTCGGGCACGAAAAAGGTGCCTTCACCGGTGCGACCGATCGAAAAATCGGCAAGTTCGAATTGGCCGACACCGGCACGATGCTCCTGGATGAACTCGGGGAGATGAGTATGGAAATCCAATCCAAATTCCTCAGAGTCCTCGAGGGTCATCCCTTTGAACGGCTCGGTAGCAACAAGCCGATACGGACCAATGTCCGTATCGTAGCGGCGACGAATCGAGACCTCGAACAAGCCGTCCAAGAAGGGCGATTTCGTTCGGACCTTTACTTCCGTCTGCGCGTCATCGAACTGCGTATCCCACCCCTTCGCGAACGACTCTCCGACGTGCTGCCACTTGCTGAGTTTTTCTTGAAGCAGTTCAAAAACAACTCCGGGTACGGACCGACGCTCTTTTCGGACCGATCCCGCCGAGCCATGCTCGCCTACCATTGGCCAGGCAACGTTCGCGAACTGAAAAACTCTGTCGAGCGAGCTCACGTTCTAGCCGTAGGCGATGTGGCGGAACCAGAAGATTTGGCCCTCTCTCACCTCCAAATTCCCGGCATCGAATCGAATCGCCCCGCAGGAGCCCCGCTTGCCGAGCCCTATCGGGAAAGGACCCTCGAACAAGTCGAGCTCGAATACATCGCACTTACGCTTCAGCACACGCAAGGACAAAAAAATCGTGCCGCAACGATTCTTGGGATCGAGCGCTCGACGCTCGATCGAAAACTCAAACGCCTGCAGGAAGGCTCCTAACGCGGATCTGCGGACTTGATTGCTTGCTCAATGGCCTGCTTGCGCGGCAGCTCGAATTCATCCCCAGGTGTCCAGGATTGCATTTGCTGCGCATCGGCAGCGTTTAAGCCAACTTCGGTCAACAACTGAATATCCTCGATCGCACCGCTTAAATCCCAGCTAGGGTCGTATTGGTCCGAACGTTGGTGGTAGTGCTTGTCGGTCCATGCCTGCAACTGCTTTTTTCCCCAACCCTCTGGCTGATTGCGCACCGCATGGCCACCGTGCAGGTAGACGGCAGGAACCCCGACCTTGGCCAGCGAGAACTGATCCGAGCGATAGTAATAACCCTTGCTCGGCTCCAAATCACCGACCACCGTACGGCCTTGCTTGGTCGCCGCGCTTTGGACCCATTGATCCAGCGAACTTTTGCCCAATCCGATCACCTGCACATCTCGGGTCGGCCCCAGGAAGTTGATCCCGTCGATGTTGATCAATGCAGATAACTTGCCATTGGGGATCGGAGGATTCTCAGCAAGATACTTCGAGCCCAGGAGTCCCTGCTCCTCAGCTCCGACGGCCGCAAACAACAACGATCGCTTAGGACGATAGCCCGACTCACGGATCGCCCGCAAAATCGTCAGCAAAGCCGCCGATCCCGAGGCGTTGTCGATCGCTCCATTGTAGATGTTGTCCCCGTTGGCATCACGCTCTGCCGACATTCCGATGTGGTCATGGTGGGCCATAAAGACGACGTACTGGTCCGACAACTTCGGATCGCTTCCAGGCAGAACACCGAGCACATTGGCCGTCACTCGTTCCCTGGCGACGCATCCGATGTTCGTAGAGAGTCGCAGCCCCAAGGGGACTGGCTTGAACCCCCTGTCCTGAGCTTGCATGCGCAACTGGTCTAAATCCAACCCGCCTGAACGCATCAACTCACGCGTCGCCGACTCGGTCATCCAACCCTTCATGTCCATCCTCGGACCTGAGGAATCCCTGAGTTCAAACTCCTCACCGGTCCATGACGTTTGAATGACGCTAAAGGGATAACCCGCCGAAGAATCGGTGTGGATGATGATCGCACCGGCCGCACCTTGTCGAGCCGCACTCTCGTACTTGTAATCCCAACGTCCATAGTAAAGCCGCTTGGAGCCAGCAAATAAATCAGGATCCTCCTCTGGATCGTTGTTCATCATCACAAGTATCTTCCCCTTCAGGTCGACCCCTTTGAAGTCGTCCCATTGGAACTCTGGCGCCTGAATCCCAAATCCGACAAACACCAGCTCGGCTTCCTCGATCGAGATGTTCGCCTCGGGTTTGCCCGCTACGGCGATGAAATCTTTGAAGTAATCCAAGCCGATCGAATCCCCCTTGGCGGTCTTAAACTGCCACCTTTTTTCCGGTTCGCTGGTCAATCCCAGCATCGGAAAAACCTGACGGTACGAACCCACCGCCGGGGCGATCTCCAGACCAAGGGATTGAAACTGTGTCTCCAAATACAACTGCGTCAACGCATCCCCTTGAGTGGCAGGCCCCCGGCCCTCCAAGAGGTCATCCGAAAGGAACCGAATGTGCGCTCGGAGCGTTGATTCCGAAACTCTCTTTTGCACATCCTCGATGCCCTGGCCGTGTGCCGAAGCCAACAAAGCACAACCACCGGAAAAAGTCGCAAAGATTCGTTGCCAAATCGGACGATGCATGGGATCCCCTTCATTTTCAGTTCAAGATTAAACTACGGTTTTGAGCCCGACACCCTAGGAGTGCTCCGCTAAGCTAATAGACACAACCGTGCCACGCAAGCTCAAGCCCTCTACCATTGGAACCCCTCGAGATGGTCGAAACCCATACCGGAACCGTCGAATTCCAGGTTCGAGGGATGACCTGCGCCGCCTGCGTTGGCCGTGTAGAAAGGGCCATCGCCAAAATCCCTGACGTTCTCCAAGCGTCGGTCAACCTAGCCACCGAACGGGCTACGGTCCGATTCGATCCGAAATCCCCGGAATCAACCGCTGCGACCATCGATCAGATCCAAACGTCGATCGAGAACTCCGGTTACGCCGTCACACGCTTGTTACCGACAAGGCCCCCCGACGCTTTACCTACCGACCCCGAATCGATTTCCTTAGGCCGCGATTTCTGGATATCCCTACTCTTTGCCACTCCAGTTTTTCTTCTTTCCATGCTCCCGATGCTATCGAGCAGACTCATGGAGTCGATGATGCGATCGATGAGCATGCCGCAATGGAACTGGGTCCTCTGGGCATTGGCCAGCGTCGTTCAGTTCTGGCCCGGACGGCGGTTCTATCGAAACGCTTACCATAGCATCAAAGACCTTTCGCCCGATATGAACGTCCTGGTCGTCATGGGAACGACAGCGGCCTATGGGGTCAGCTCCTTGATCACCTTTTTTCCCAATTGGCTCGGCCGCCACCAACAGCATGTCTATTTTGAATCCTCTGCAGTCGTCATCTGCCTGGTGCTCCTGGGCAAATATTTAGAAGCCCGTTCCAAGCAATCGACGAGAGAGTCTCTCTATGGCTTGGCCAAACTGCAACCTCAAGATGCCCAACGCGTTGTGGACCAGCACACGCAGCGTGTCGCTATCTCAGAGATCTCCCTCGGGGATCGACTCGCCGTCTACGAGGGACAAGCCATCCCGCTCGATGGAGTGATTGAAACGGGAAGCAGTTTTGTCCAAGAAGGAATGGTCACCGGCGAACCGATCCCCAAGGAAAAAACGATCGGCGATCGGGTCATCGGCGGTACCATCAACGGCAACGGACAACTGACGATCCGCGTTACGGCTATCGGTAAAGATACGTTCCTTTCTCGTATGATGGCCATGGTCATCGACGCGCAAGCCCACAAACCCCCGATCCAGACGACCCTAGATCGTATCATTCGAATCTTCGCTCCTAGCGTGTTGCTCATGGCCATCGCGACAGGTCTCGGATGGTGGTTGCTCAGTTCCGAATCGGCATTTGAAAAAGCTCTTGTCCATGCCGTCGCGGTGCTCGTTGTCGCTTGCCCCTGCGCACTGGGTCTCGCTTCGCCTATGAGCATGATGGTCGGAAGCGGTCGGGCCGCCGAGCTTGGAATTCTATTTCGATCTCATGAAGCGATCCAAAAGCTCGCTCGCGTCGATTCGGTCGTCTTCGACAAAACCGGTACGCTGACTCTTGGCGCTCCGCTCCTGAAGGGAGTTTGGCCAATCGCCACATCGCACCCCTCCCAAAGCGAAGCTGAAATACTTGGGCTCGCTCGTATGGCTGCTCAATCATCGAATCATCCGATATCCATCGCAATTCGTGAGGCGGCTCTGGAGTTTCGACCGAAAGGATTTGCAATCGAAAGCCAAGCCGTGCCGGGTAAGGGTGTGCGTGTTAAGCTCAGCGACCGGCGGGAACTTGCTCTTGGGTCCTACTCCTGGATGGAGCAACAGGGTCTGACCAACCTGGAGTCGGACCAACTCCACCGCGAATTGTCCGCACAAGCTTTGAGTGTCAGTTGGTTGGCCCAGGGCAAGGAGATTCTCGGTGCCCTGGGTGTCCACGACCCGCTCAAACCACAAAGCGAGTCGACGATCGCAGCGCTCAGTAAGCTTGGACTTCGCACCACCATCCTCTCGGGGGATCAATCCACCGCCGTTCGAACCGTCGCCCAGACGCTTCATGTCGAGCGATGGCACGCGGAGCAAACTCCCGAGGAAAAAGGTGAGAAAATCCAACTCTATCGCGATGGCGGCGAGACGGTGGCTTTCGTTGGAGATGGTATCAACGACGCGCCAGCCTTGGCCAGCGCCGACGTCGGAATCGCCATGGGCAACGGTTCGCAAATCGCCATCTCCACGGCCGATGTGGTTCTTGCGTCGGGTTTTGTCCCGCAGGTCCCCCTGGCAATCGGACTGGCTCGCAGCGTCATGCGCAACATCCACCAAAATCTCGTCTGGGCATTCGGCTACAACCTGATCCTACTGCCACTTGCTGCCGGTTGGCTCTCCCCGTGGACCAACTGGACATTCACCCCAATGCTCGCTGCGCTGGCCATGGGGCTCTCGAGTTTGCTGGTGGTTGGGAATTCGCTAAGGCTTCGAGCCTACCGTGGCTTGATTCACTAATTTCTTCGATCGGTCATTTCGTGAACCATATCGACCAATGCGATCACGTGGTCGACCGGGGTACCCGGAAGGATGCCATGCCCGAGGTTAAAGATGTGGCCCGCTCGCCCTGCGGCCAAATCCAATACGCCCTTGGCATGCGCACGAATCGTATCGATTCCTGCGAAAAGTATCGTCGGGTCGAGGTTCCCTTGAACCGCTCGATCTGGACCTGCCATGTCCCAGCCGACATCGAGCGACACTCGCCAATCGATCCCTACGACGGTCCGGGAATCCCCTCGTAGGCAGGAAATGAGCATCGGGTTTCCGGTCGCAAAATTGATCACCGGCACGTTCGGTATGATCGACTCGAGTAGTCGCTGCATGTGCGG
>QWPJ01000173.1 GCA_003671195.1 Planctomycetota bacterium | reverse complement strand
GATAGACTTCCAGTCTGTCCTGCCCTTTCCGTCAACTCCATAGAGCCCCAACCGATGCGATCGAACCGACCCGTGGGATAGACTTCCAGTCTGTCCTGCCCTTTCCGTCGGCTCCATAGAGCCCCAACCGATGCGATCGAACCGACCCGTGGGATAGACTTCCAGTCTGTCCTGCCCTTTCCGTCGGCTGGGCAGAGAGCACTTGATGTGACCTATCTCAGGACAGGCTGGAAGCCTATCCCACGGGCTTGTGTCAGCTCCACAGAGCCCAAAAGGTGCAAAGCGAATTTTGTTGCAATGCGAATAATCTTCCGCCTGCACAATGCGCTAGCTACCCCACTGCGATTTGCTAGCATAAAAATAAAGTCCGCTCTTTTGAAAAACTCACGCAATCTACTCCAACATTCGACTTGACGAATGGGCCCCGGTCGGGACAAGTTGATAGGGTGCTCAACGCATCGCACTCGCAGCGTCGAATCGGCCAAGCCACGGATTGGCTAGCCCTCGACTCGCGACTAATCCAGAACTCCTCGAACTCGACTCGCTCAGGCACGGAGGCCTTTCCAAGTGGACTTCTCTTCCTACCCATCGATCAGCCTAAAGTCCCTTTTTCCAAACGCGAAAATCCTCGGAGCCGACGACATCCTCTGCTCGGCTTGCGATCAACATCCCGATGCAGCAATCCAAAATTGGGTCTTCGCCGCAGGCTTAAACCCATGGGCCGCCCCAGAAAAAGAAATCCTCCAAGCCCAAGCCAACGGCGCTATCGGTATCCTCACCGAACAGTACATGCCGACCGCGCTGCCTCAGTGCATCGTCCCGAACGTCCAAGACGCCCTGGCTAAACTCGCCATGGAACTGGCAGGTGCCCCCTGCAAAAGAATCCTCACCATCGGCGTTGTAGGGACCCACGGAAAAACCTCCGCTTGCCTCCTGATCGCCTCGATGCTCAAAAAAATCGGCAAGTCGGTCGCTTACCACACGAGCCTCGGTGGCTCGACCGGCCAGCAAACCGGATTGATGGCCGAAGCCTCCGCCGATGCGCTATGCCTGACCGAATGGCTCAAACAAAGCGTCAACGAAAAAGCTCCTGCGGCTATCCTCGAAATCACCAACGAAATGCTTCAGTCCCATGCCGCGGCCGGTATCGAATTCGACGTCCTGGTTTTTACCAACCTACGCCGAACCCAACGCTGCGATGCCCTCCAAGCCCGTGGAATCGAAAACGCTATGGGCCAATTGCTCGGCCAACTCAAGGAACATGGCGTCGTGGTTTGCAATGCAGACGACGCTCGATTGAATCGATGGGCGATGCGATCTTGCCCCGAAGCGATCCGCTACGGACTCGATGCCGACTCGGATGTCCAAGGCCGTCGATTGAAATCCCTGACCGGTGAACAAACCATGATTCTCTCGGCCGGAAACTCCATCGCTCCACTGACGAGCACCATCGTCGGTGACCATAACGCAAGGCACATGCTCTGTGCAATCGCCGTCGGCTATTCGCTCGGCCTAGAACTCTACGAGACCGTATGCGGTGTCGAACGACTCCAACGCATACCCGGGAGGATGCAACGCGTCCCCGTCGAATCCGACTTGGCCGTCTTCGTCGATGCAGCCGACCAACCCGATCGACTCGCGGTGGCTCTTCACTCAATCTCCAAAGAAGGTACCCCCGTGACCTGCGTTGCCGAAGTCCCCGACGCTGCTACCCCAGAACAACTGGCCGCCTACGGCAAAGTCCTCGAACGCTCGGCCTCGTTCGTTATTCTGACCCAAAGCCGCCGAAGTCTACGCTTCGGACAAAAAGCCATCTGGCAAGTCCTCGATGGCTGCGAACGACCAGCAGCTATCCAAATCGTCCCAAACCGTCGCGCCGCGATCGAACTTGCCATTCGATCAAGCCGTCGAGGGGATGCAGTCCTCCTTGCTGGCTGGGGGGCCGACCACTGGACCAATCACAGCAACAAAGAAAGCCGATGCGATCTGGACGTGGCAACCGAACTGCTTCGCGAATTTGTCAGCGAAGAACCCAGCCACGCAATCCCTTGCCCAACTCCAACCCTGACAACCCCAGCCTTGCGAATCTACCGAGGCAAAGCTGGCTGAGAACCTAGGGCACAAACGCAGCGCCCTGCCGGGCCGATTCAAATCGCCCAACCGCTGGCGCTGGTTGGCTCACAGCCGAAAAGCCCCAGCCCATTTGATCCATGCGTTGGGCGTTTGGCCCTCTAAAGCATCTTCTCGATCAGCTTGGCTATCAACTCCGGATTGCGCTCTTTGCGCAAATGCTCTAGCTGGTCGGCCGGTACCCCCATCCGCTCGAGATTCGTGAACATCGAATCCCATGCTTTCTCAAGCTTCTTGCCTTCGGCTAAGTACAACTCAGTAAGCAACTCTTGGGCTCGTTGCAAGGAAACCGCGTCGCGGTTCTTGTAGAAGTTCTTGATCACCGACTGCTGATAACGGGAGAAATTCTCCATGGGCATAGGACTGGTCTCCACCGATAAAATTTCTAAGTTCTGGGTTTAATCTACTGGGTTATTCGATCTAATTTCCAGGGCGACGGTTCGACCAAGTTCTACTTGGCCATCTCCTCGAGGATCTTCTCCAAACCTGGCAACTCGACCCCATGGGTCGCCTCTCGGATCGCCTCGACATGCAGTGCCTTGGCCTGCGTGACGGCATGATTGATCGCATCGAGCGTCAACTTCTGAACAAGCGACTTGTGCTCGGGGGCCAAGAGCGTACTGGAAATATCGACCTCATGGACCAACCCCAGACCACTGACCTCGACTCGGACTTGATGGTCACCCTCACAGGCTCGTCCGCAAATCCGCTTCGATTCCATCTGCTGCTTGAGCCTGGACATCCGATCGGGCAATTGACCGATCGATTTGACCAGGTTGGCGATGTTCCCTAAGTTCTTAAACATACGGCGATGTGCCCTTTATCGGATTTGCAATTGCAACCAACCATCGTCGATCCCAACGGCACACAGTTGCAAGTCTTTGAACTGCTCCGGAAGCCGATCGGACCAACGCACAGGCGTATCGAACAACTCCTGACGAAACAATTGCTCAAATTTGCTTTTGAGGAATGTCCGGAGTACAACGCCTCGGGTCCCCTGTTGCACTTTACCGGCAAATTCGACATTGAGCTCACCCTGACGGACCAACTGAACCGTCCCGTCGGTCTGAACGAGCCTGTAAGCAGCCTCGACCGTCGCGGTGTTGGGCAAGGCTTGGTCCTCGCGCTCGAGTCTCGAAGTGCTCACTCGAAACTTGATCAAGTTGTCATCAAAGACCGTCTCGACTGGCCGGAAACTGTTGAGCGTAATTGCCCATGGACCATCTTCCTCCTTGCGAGGAATCCCCTTGGCCATCTCGCCGAACTGTGCCACATAGCCGTCGATCTCCTCGCTTCGGAGGATTCGTCCGGCCAAGACCGGGTCTAGCAAATTGCCAACCACCGTCTCGTGGATCTGTAGGGTCAAACCGCATTCGTCGGCAGGAAAAGGGCAGGGGGCATCGGAGGCCAACTGGGTCCCGGACTGGACTTTCCAGTGCAAGCCGAGCTGGTCTGGATGACTCCAGGACCCCCGCTGCGGCTTGGGTACCCCGAGTCGTCCTAAAATGGGAGATTCCATGGCCTGACGAAGCTTGCTGTTGGCTTCAGCAAGCTGATCGGTTAGCTGCTGATGAAACTCCGTTCGAATTCGGTGCTCCATGCGTGCCTCTCCGATCGCATCGGCCTGTGGCTTTTTCTTCGAAGCCTGCTTGGCTGCAATCTTTCTGACAATCTTTAACTTGTGCTCGATGCTCTGAATCGAGGTGGACAATTGAGCATCCACGCCGGTGTCCCCTAGGGACATCAAACCTGCATCTGCGAGCGTCAAGGTTTCGCAAGCCACCACGTCGGCCCTACCGGTCGTGTTGAGAACGACTCCCCGATTGTAGCCCTTGTTCTGACTGGCAAAGTCCGCATTCATGAGCAACTTGATCGTCGCTTGATTCGGATTCTCAAGCAAGACCGGGGAAACCCGACCGCACAGTACACTCTGTCCGAGAATCGTCGTGCCTAAAATCAGCTCATTGACCGGGTTGGCTTGATCGACCGGCCTAGAAAAGGACTTGCGCAGAAAATCGTCCGATACGATCGCGCGAATATTCGGCTGTGAGAACTTGCTCAAAACACTCGATACAAGCCCCGGGGACTGGTTGGCTTGTTTCATGTAAGTGACAACCTGACCAAGGTCATGCATCGCCTTGGGATCGCGCCGCATATCGGGCAATTGCATGCGCTCGGAAAGCTTGCTCAAGCGGTTCTTGAGGATCTGCATCGTCGTGTCCGGATCACGCGAGACCCGCGACTGCTGGACATACTGCGAGAGGGCCTCCCTAAGCCCCACGAACGGGGAGTACTCCAACCCGGAATAATTCTGCCGAAAACGCTTCTCCAAATCGTTCAGAGTCTCAGGATTCGGCTCGGCTTGTGCCAACTCCTGACGCAGCGTGTCCCAACGCAAAAAGTTCTTCCACGCAGGACCTTGGGTCGGCGATGAATCTAAATAACGCTCAAAACGCTCGACCTGGGCCTCAAGATTCGATCGGCTGCTGGCAAGATCCGGTAGCTTGGCTCGATCCAATTCGCCGTAAGATTGATTCACCAGGTTCCAAAGCGCAGGATCCTCAGCAACGGCAACAGTCGGTGAGGTTTGCAGGGTCGGTGCGGCTGACGGTCCGCTAGACTCCTGGCCGACGGACACATCGGCCGGACCCAGGACGGCTTGGGTCACCAAGGCCATCGCGGTGAACTGACCCCATCGGCTGAAACTCAGCCCACCGAAGCACTGACCCGTCGAACCCAACCTCCAGAATCTTTGACCCATTGTGTTCTCCATTCCGCATCCATCCGAGTATTTCCCTTTGCTGTCGCTCGAGCGACAGCGGCACTCAGTGTAGTGGATCGCAAAAATCGCTCATAGCACCCAAGACACCCAGGCCCCCTAAGTTGCCTGGAAAACCTCCCCATTTCGACACAACGCAAGACAACTTGAGCAACTTTCCTCAGTGCTCGGAACGATCCGACTTGCAGTAGCCCCTCGAAAAGTGCTAGTTTCCTGTCCAATTCATCGATTCGAAATCGGCTCGATACCGACTTGTTTTTCATTTCCAGGGACATCGTTATTCCATGGTCGCTCGATTTTCTACCTGCGCCTTGGCTTATTTTTTCGTCGCAACTTCCATGCTGGCGATCGTGCCTAAGGCCGCCTTGGCCCAACCGAATCCAACAGCGAGCAACTCCGCCCTGAATTTCTATGGCGATGGATTCGTGCTGCTTCAACACGGAGCGGTTTTGCAAGGGTTCGTCAAGCCTCAAGCCGACTCCGTCACGGTCGTCATGGACAAAGGCAAACAAGTCACCCTGGCCAAAAAACAGATCCTGGTGATTGGGCCTTCCATGGACTCGCTCTACAAGTACCAAACCCGAGCGATTCGCAAATGGGGAACCGGTGAGCATTGGCATCTTGCCCAATGGTGCATCCAAAACGGTATGCTCGATCAAGCCATCGAGCATTACCTCGAACTCGAGAAACAAGCAGCCGACAACCCAAAATTCAAACAGCTCGACCTGCAACTCAAGCAAGCCCTGATGGCCGACGAGAACGTTCGCCAAGCGATGGCGATCCAAGGAATCCAACCACCAGAACCGGTTGTCCAAGCCAGCGCGGTCCTCCCACGAGCGCCCGCATCGAGCGAACCGTCGTTTCCCGTCCATACCGTCCCAGGATATCTCCGAAGGAACTTCCAAACCGAGATCACACCGATCGTTGTCTCAAGGTGTGGGCAAAGCGGTTGCCATGGGATTCTCTCGAAAAACAACTTCCAAATTTTCCAACCCGTCGGCGAACAAGCCGCTTCGATCAACGAACGAAACCTCGAGAAATTTCTTCGGTTCGTCGATGCCTCGCAACCCGACCAATCCGACCTGCTGAACTATGCCGCTCGCCCCCACGGGGCCCAGCGCAATGCGAGCTTCAACCTCCAACGCGAAGAGGATCGACACCACCTCGAAAAACTCGCCAAGTGGATCCGCTCCCTCGAAGGACTCACGCCCCAGAGCCCAAGCCCTTCTACAACGAACCCCTCGGCCCCGAACCCCGTGGTCCAGGCCGCCGTGTATGCAAAACCCGAATCCACCTCGGAAGTCAAGCAAGCCGTCGCACCGAGCCCGAAATTGTCCAAACCCCCCAAGAACGGATCGGGCTCGGTCGCAATCGATGCTGGCGAACTGATGGAGATCCAAGAAGAAATCCGCAAACTCGAAAAGGCTGCTAGCAAACAAACCAAAGCCACCGACCCGTTCGATGCAAAAATCTTCAACTCGAAGTATCGCAACGAGGATCCGGCAAACGCACAAAAGCCAAATTCGCTACCAGCATCATCAGGCCAAAAGTGATCATGCCCATGAATAACGCGATCCCGGCATGGACAAAAAATGCGATCACCAAAATCCACGGACGCGTCAGTCGGGGCCAGACCAACGCCGCATAGGCGATCTCCCAAAACAACGTCCCATGGGTCAATATCGAACCCAAGGTCTCATAGCGACCGATCCAAGTCCAATCGAGCGACTGGTACTCATAGGATGCCGCAGCGTACCACATCGCCGTTCCATCCCACCACATCCAGCCCCGCGCCTTGCCCAACCCACCAAAAAAATAAATCACGCACAGATGCAACTGGATCAATCGCGTAGCGAACGTGTTTTGCCAATGCAGAACCGGTCCCTGGATCACCCCAAATCGCTTATCAAGACTCCAGGCATCCCCGCAGCGCGACACCGATAAATACATCGCCAACATCAAAACGATCTGGTCGAGCCCAAAAAGAAAAGGGGCCAGTCGATGGGCGGTCATCAAGGTCAAAAACCATGCCGCAGGGACCGTCCATCGGGTCCAAAAACCAAGTGCCATGGCTAGCCCCGCTCCGAGGGCGAGAACCTCATGCACACACGCCAGCCAGAGCGACTCGCGTCCGTCTAAATAAGTCCACTTCCACACGTTGCGATGCAACATCGAAAGCGACTCGTAATCCAAAAGCGCCCGAGGACCAAAAAAACTCTCGAGCCTGAGCAACCACACCAGATGAATATAAGCGATCATCGCACCGGTCGCGATTCGGATCCAAGCCAACACCTCGGCTCCCGAGGGGCGAAAGAAAAACGCCTCTAGCGCCCCCCAAAACTCTTTGGTCGAATCGACAAGACAACGGCCGATTCCAAACCCTCTCATGGCAAAGAGACTCCCTGGACAGGGATGCCCTGGATAGGGCCCGCGGAGTTCGGGACTGCCGGGGTCGGGCCTGCCGGGGTGGGGCCTGCCGGGACCGGCGGCGACTCGGGACCCTCGGGCAAGACAATCAAATCGCGAGAATCCCCCAAACGCTTGGCCCCTGAGAGAACCTCGAGCGGCCCGGGCAAGGGACGCTCCAGACGCACAAGCTCCGGCCACTTCTCGATTCGATCATCACCCCGAGTATCCTCCCGGTTACCCCCCCGAGTATTCATTTGCGATTGGATCGACTTGGAAATCGATCGCTGCAGCGTTTGATAAAAACGCCGATCCTCCTC
The DNA here is from genome assembly GCA_003671195.1 of Planctomycetota bacterium. Taxonomy (GTDB): domain Bacteria; phylum Planctomycetota; class Planctomycetia; order Pirellulales; family Pirellulaceae; genus JBKCUI01. Next base: position 12,386 of record QWPJ01000173.1, on the reverse strand, counting down.
CCACCGCGCGACGAACAACCTGTCGGTCATGTCCTGCGGGTCCAATGCCCTCGGGGCAAAGGAGTTGTTGTAGAACTCCGAAAGCATGAAATAACGATGATACAAAAGTCTCGGCCATTGCTCCTTGCGGTCGGGAAACACCACCGATTGGTCACGAATCCCGACCAAGTGGCTAGGACCTGGGTTCGGGGCAAAAAAGAAGTATCCGTGGTCCAGGTACATCCAATCGACATAAGGACCTAAACCTCGGCGCAAGGCCAGGAACTCCGGGCCAGCTTGAACGTCGCTGCGGGAATAGAAAAACAAAGGCTCTGCCACAACAGCCAAAAGATGGAGAAGCACAAGCCCAAGGAGCCATTTGCGATAGGCCGCTTTGCACTGACCTTGCGATTCATGCTCAAGTCGAGTCGCCGGTTCGGACATTTCGATTCGTTGCGGCATCAAGCGCTCGGGCCAGTACTGCCAAGACGGCCTTTGGATTGCCCAAACGTCAAAACCAAAAACATTCCCAAACTCAATGCACCCAGGATCGAAGAGCCGATAAGCCATGGCTTACGCCTCTCGAAATACTCGTTGATCACAAAATAGTCCGGGGGCTGATGGACCGGCAATCCCGATTCGACCAAGTACTTCCAGTGATCCCAGACCCGCGCCGGCGGATCCTGCAGCGCATCGTCGCGAAACGCAGCAAAGAACTCTTCCTCGGTATGCCCAAACTCAATCGGCGAAAACCATCGCTCCTTGGCCAATACACCCGCAGTCGTCAACGACAATGCAGCGATCGCCAAAAGCAACGCCGGCAAAAAACGCTGAGCAAAGCCCGCCTTGGGTACCGCCCCTGCGACCACATCCTCCAAGATCGGCAAGGTCCGCAGCACCTTGGTCCCGGGTACCTCCATCAACTTGGAACATTGCTCGCATCGGACCGAACTTCCCGCCTGGGCTATCCCGACTGGAATCGTGGCTGTGCAGTCGCATCGAAAAGCGTATTGAGGCATCGCAGTGGAAAAGCCCTGAAAAGCTTTGGCTAAGGTTGAAGTTGAAGAACACACAGGGATCAGGATCGAAATTCTCCGATGAACCAATCCCTAAAGCAAGCATTCCCAGAAACATAACCGATAACTAAGTATCCTGGAAAGAACCATAGGGCATGCTACGACGCCTAGCCCCCGAATGGTTCAGCATGCCGCTGGTTTAGACCTATGGTTTAGACCTATGGACCCAAGATGTCCAAAGGTCCGCTTCAAAAGGCCCGGATCCCTGCGAATCGCCAAGAGGACCTCCCGAACTTCTTGAGCCCATCCGGAAAAGTCTCACAAAAAACTCCTCGACTATTCCGAAGATGCTGCGCTTAGGGGTCCTGCCAAGCCGTTTGGTCAAGAATGTTCTTGGAGTCTACTAGACCGAGCCTCTCGGGTGGTTAAAATTATGGTGCCAAAGTCAACCCCTCAGACCGATCGCATCCTAGGTTTCCAGCTCGCTGAATCCTAAGTGCTCCATCGGGGAACGGTGTTGACCGGATGCCACGAGGTTATTTGTCGCTTGACCCCATTTAAGCCACCAGATTTTGCTAAGTCGTTCGAGTCGAACAGAGTTCCAGCCGATATCCATATCCCCAGGCTGACTTCCAACTTCAGAACACGACCATGGAATGACGAAGCACAACCGGGTTAGGGGTGATTGTACGAGGTGCCAAGATCTCCGCGTCGATCGATGCGAGTTCCGCACCCAAGGTGCAATCCAAGCAGCAACACGAACCATCGCGGAGATTCCGGGCGTCAAGGAAGGTTTTTTCTAAGGTCGTGTTCCGAACCGGTGAGATTCCTGCGGAAATTTTCGGTAGTTGAGGAAACTCGAACTACTATGATCGTTTTCGTGGAAATCGTTCTCAGCGTATCGGATCATCCTCAGCAAGAGGGCCAAGGCTGGCTCGATCCACTCTCTCCATTCGTAAAAATTTACCAATTCATTCGGGAGTCCAGTTCGCAAGATCTTCGGTGCTACACTTCCTTTGCCTTGTAAAGGCCGATCGGTTCCTTCGAGAACCAGTCCGGTCGATCATCGCTCGGTAGTCTGTGGCTCGTCGCTGACACGAACCGCTCTCTAACCCTGCATTCATTTTGTGGTTTGAGGAATTATGACCTTGTTCGACGGCCTGTTGGATTTCGATGATGATCTGCCTCGCAGCGCTGATGACATGGACGGATTGCACAAACTATCGCTTGAAGAAGAAGGCGATGATTTGACCGATGCGGTGGTCGATGTTGTGGTCCCCGAGGACCAAGTCCAACTCGAGAGCGAAGACGATTTGCTCTCAGGAATGGACGATGTCGAGACCTGGTCGGATGATCCTGTCAGGATGTATTTGACTCAGATGGGAGAAATCCCATTGCTCACTCGCCAAGAAGAGATCCGTTTGGCCAAGAAAATCGAAGTCACCCGACGACGATTTCGCACCAAACTCCTCGAATGCGATTACGTCATCCAATACGCCTACAAGATCCTGCGCAGAGTCCATACCGGGGAACTACCCTTCGATCGCACGGTCCAAGTCTCTGTGACCGATCGGCTCGAAAAGGAACAGATTCTAGGCCGACTACCTAGCAATCTGAAAACACTGGACGTTCTGCTCAAACGCAACCGTCGAGACTACCGAGACGCCCTGAGCCGCTCCTTGCCAACCAAGAAGCGGACCGAAGCTTGGGTCCACCTTGGCCGACGCCGACGAAAAGCCGTAAGGCTCATCGAAGAACTCGGACTGCGGACCCAACGCATCGAAGCGATGATCGGTGTGCTCGAACGATTGTCGGCTCGCGTCGACGAAATCCGACACGACTTGGCGACCCTCAAGTCCCACCAAGTCGCCCCGTCGCAAATCGCACAACTCCGCCGAGAATACCGCCAAATTCTTGTTGCTACCCAAGAAACACCCTCCTCATTGCGCAACCGCGTCATGATGGTCAAAAAGGTTTTCACCGAGTACCAACACGCAAAGAAGCAACTCAGCGAAGGAAACCTGCGATTGGTCGTCTCGATCGCCAAAAAGTATCGCAACCGCGGTCTGAGCTTCCTGGATCTGATCCAAGAAGGAAACGCGGGTCTGATGCGGGCGGTCGATAAATTCGAATACCGACGCGGCTTCAAGTTCTGTACCTACGCAACCTGGTGGATCCGCCAAGCCATCACAAGGGCTGTCGCGGACCAAAGCCGGACCATTCGTATCCCTGTCCACATGGTCGAAACCATGTCCAGAGTTCGAAACGTCTCCCGCCAGTTGCTCCAAGAACTCGGCCGCGAACCGACACTCGAAGAAACCGCACGCAGAGCCGAAACGACCGTCGAGGAAGCTCGACGCGTCCTGGCAATGAGCCGATACCCCATTTCGCTCGACCGTCCAGTCGGCAACAGCGAAGACAGCCAGTTCGGAGATCTACTACCCGACGGCGCGGCCGAAAGCCCCGCCATCGGTGCCGGCCAAGAAATGCTCAGAAATCGCATCAACTCGGTGCTCAAAACACTCAGCTACCGAGAACGCGAAATCATCAAACTCCGCTACGGACTCGGTGATGGATACAGCTACACCCTCGAAGAAGTCGGACACATCTTCAAAGTGACTCGCGAACGTATCCGTCAAATCGAAGCCAAAGCAGTGCGAAAGCTTCAACAGCCAAGCCGATCTCAAGAACTCGTCGGATTCCTCGATTAGCCAGCAATAGTCAACCTCACGACGTACAGCTTGATCCGAAAAACCCTGCCCTGGACCCCTTCAGGGCAGGGTTTTCTTTTTGGGTAACCCTTTTGCTAGCTCAAAAGCAATCCGGAATTTCTTCCGTAATCGTCAAAGTTTACCAAGCCCACCGCCGATAACCTTGGTAAGCAAGTTCAACACCTGCTTGTTAGGGGGGCCTAACACCAAAGGATCAACTCGTCGAATTCTCGGCGCTCGATCGCCGTACCTCGGCAAATCGTTGACACACGTTGGATGGGAACCCCCGGCTTATGAAACGAACCTTTCACAAGTGGTTTATCGGATTGCAAATCGGTAGCGTTATGCTCGCCGGCTGCCATCCGACCCAGCCTCACTACCTGCGTGATCGCGCTCACTTTGCCGAGTATCTCCAGCACGCACAGCAAATCGAAATTCCTGACCTGGAAATCGACCCGGCTCCCGAAGCGACCGACGCCCTCGAACCGCTGACGCTCGATAACCAAAAATACGAATTCCTCGACCTGACCCTCGAAGAATGCGTCTCCTACGCTCTGGTCAACAGCAAACTCATCCGCACCATCCCTGGCACGCAGCGCCAGAACGTCGACATCGCCGCAAATATCCTTTCGACCCCGAGCCAACAGCAAAGCTCGGTCTACGATCCTGCCATCGCCGCGACGACCACAAGTCCCCAGCAGATCGCCGTCGACCAAAACGGAAACCGAGTCTTGCCCCGAGGTGCATCTCGCGCCAACCAAGTCGGTGGAGTCGAAGACGCACTGAGCGAATTCGACGCCCAATTCTCCGCGTTCTTCTCCTACAACAACACCGACCGCGCCCGGAATGTCGGTGAGAACAATCCCTTTAACCCCACCCCCTTCCGAGGCCGTGATAGCACCGGACAAATGGCACTGTCCAAACGGATGGCCACCGGTGGGGTCGTCTCAGCACGCTCGCAATCGATCTATAGCTACAACAATATCGAAACCTCCGGACCAGGTCGCGCCGTGCCGAGCGACTATACGCAAATTCTCGAATTCCAAGTCCAACATCCGCTCCTTCGCGGTCGCGGGACCTCGGTCAACCGAATCCCCGTGGTACTGGCTCGGATCAACGAAGACCTATCCCTCGTCGACTTCGAAGAACGCGTTCGAAATCTGGTCCGCGATGTCGAGTTCGCCTACTGGGACCTCTACCAATCCTATTGGAACGTAGAGAACGCTCGGATCGCCCGTGACAGCGCCGCAAAAGCCTACCACATCGCTTACGAGAAACTCCAAAAAGGGGCCGCCGGGACGACCGAAGCCCAAGCCAAGTACACCTACCACGACTTCCAAGCCCAACTCGATGCGGCCCTGGCCGGCGGTGCTGCACTCGGGGGGGACCCAGGCCTCTTCGGTCGCGAACAAACCCTCCGAATCCTCATGGGATGGGCCAGCTCCGATGGTCGACTCGTGCGACCCTCGGATAAACCTGCCATCGGTATGGCCCAGTTCGATTTCGACGGTTCGATCAACGAAATGCTCAGCCGAAGTGTCGATCTGCGTCGCCAACGTTGGATCATCAAGCAGCGGGAACTCGAACTCCTCTCGGCCAAAAATCAAATGCTCGCCAACGTCGACCTCTCCTTCATCTACCGATACGTAGGCGTAGGATCCTCACTGCTCGATCAAGGTGGCAATGGGCCTTTCCCACCCGAACCCCGGACCAATCCCTCCCCGAGTGCTTGGGAAGAACTCCTCGGTGGTGACTACCAAGAAGCCGCCGTCCGATTGGACTTCCTACCGAATCCCATCGGTGCCCGGCGAGCCAGCAACGACGTGCGAAACAAACAGTTGACGCTCGCTCGTGACCACGCTCTGCTCGAAGAAAAAGAGATCGCCGCGACGCACCGCATCAGCCAAGTCCTCCGCGAGCTCAACAGCAACTACATCCAGATGACCGAACAGCTCGCAGCCCTCTCGGCAGCCGACCGCTGGGTCAAACTCTACCAAGAAAAATTCAACGCCGGAGAATCCGGTGCCGAGCAAATCATGGACTTGCTCCTGAGAGCCCAACAAAGCCGAGCCAACGCTGGTCGGAACTATGCCCGAGCACTATCCGAATACAACAAATCCATCGTCGAAGTCCACATGCTCAAAGGCTCGCTGCTCGAATACAACAACATCAGCCTCGAAGAAGGTCTCTGGCCCGAGAAAGCCTACTGGGACTCCTCCGAACGGACCCGCGAACGCTCTGCGGCTCGGACACTCGCCAACGGTGCAAGCCGCCCGACGCTCTCGAGTCGCGGTGAACTCCCTCAAAACCTAGGCACCGCCAACCAAGCCGCCACGGCTCGCTCCACGACAACGACAACCACCCCAACGCCCTCGGAGGTCCAACCGACCAAAGAGCCAGCCGACCGAGCACCTCTCGAACCGAGCGAAGCGATCCCGCTGAAAAAAGCCAGCGGCAGAAAGCTCCAAGCACCACCGGCACCTAAATTCAACTGGGGAGCCTGATCCGAACAACGATTTACGAAGCGTACAGCGAAGGCTGTGAACGAGAGGCAGGGGGAGTACTCGGGGGATGAGCGGTTCTTAGGAACCGCCCATCCCTTGGGTCGTTTATAGCGAAGTTTTTTGTCGCTGCCCAAACGCTCCTACCGCGGATTCCACCCCGTCGAACTGCTATCCGATTCGGGCCCCCTGCGCTATTTTGAACCAAAAAACGAGTTTTTTGCACTCCCTCGATATAATCCGAAAATCGACGGCAACGTCTGGTTTCCAAACTCGCTCGGAAGCCTTTGCCGTCGCTATCTAATCCAGGGAGGATGTTTCGATGGATCAGGAAAATCAGGATATCACACTTGCGGTGTTGGATTCCGCAAACGCTTGGATTGCCGAATCGCTCGACGAAAACACCGTCTTGACGATCATCGCATTGATCTCAGAAGACCCGACGAACTGGCAAGAGGCCTTAAGCGTTTGGCCACGGTACCGCTCTTCGGCCGTGTGCGAATCGACCAGCGAATTGCCCTTCGAGGAAATCGAACCAGCAGCGGTCCGCGAGTCGATCGAAGCAGCAGCAGGGTGGGTCGTCATCGACTTCACCCGAAAACGCCTCTCGACCGGCGGGGACTTCGAAGCGATCGATCGCGATGCGGCGTTTCGTCTAGAACAAGCCGACGATAGCGATTTCACAGGTCACCTGTCGATCCATCTGCCCCCATGGTGGGAGTTGGTAAGCGACACCGCGCCGGCGAACCTGTTTCAAGCTCGCCAAAGTCCGATCCCAAGACCGATCGTCGATCGGGAGATCCTCTATGGCGATGCGTTCTTGACCTTTGTCGCCAAAAGAGCCTTAGAGGTCTTCCATAGCGACGACTGGACCAAATGCGTCCAGGGCAACACCCAGCGCGATCGCTACGCATTGACCGTCGCGGCCCACAAAGACTGGCTGATGACGCCGCGCGAGGATCTAGGTGGCAGAATCCCTCGGCAAATGCTCCACGGCGCGATCGATTGGGCCAACAAGGTCACCGAAGGCCAACAGAGTCGGTACGAGAACGGCGGGCCGATGATCGCTGCGCCCGACGATTGGCAAGGATACTCCACTGCACCGATGGGCAGTCAGGAGATGTGCATTTACTTCGATTTCTGCCGAGAGATCCTCGGTGCGGGTTGGGAATGGCTCGAGACCGAGCAAGGCAAGCAAGCCGCAAATCGAGGCGAGTCAGCAGTGACCGACTTGGTCGCATTCCTCGGCGAGATCAAAGAGAACTGGCTCACAAGTCCGCTCGAGGGCGGACCATCGCCAAATTTCGTGATCGAATGCGATCGCCGGAGAGTACCGATTGGCGATGGAGTTCACATCGAGGGCATCGACGCGGTAGCGACTACCAGTCATCAAGGGGACTGCGATTGTCCGATCTGCGCATTGATGGCTGACGGGATGTTCGGGACGAGCTTTAGCAGCATCGACGGCCATCACCTGGAGCTCGACGATGAATTCGCATTCTCCATGCACGAATCGCAGGAGGAATGGGAGGACGAGCAAGGAAGTTACCAGATCTTTGAAGCGACCATCAATGCCCAAGAGAGCCATCGCAAAGAAACCGCCAAGCCGGACCCTTTGGCGTCGGTATGGACGGGCATCCGCGACCCGCGAGCGATACCTGGCGATCCGTTAGGTCACTTGAAGATGGCATTCATGGTCGCGGAGATCGTCTCGGTCCTGCAAGATCGGGGCAATCGGCAAACGGAGATCAAGGATCTCAACTACGCGTTTGCCGTTTACCGTCGCGCCAAACCGCCCGAGGCCAAGAAAGCCAAGAAGAAGTTCAAGCGGATTCTAGAGAGACTTGCCAAGAGCCACCCCGAGTTGGTTTCAAGATCGGCCGATCTACAGAGTTACCTCGACGAAGCGCACCGCCGGCCTCTTCCCCTCTAGAGCATCACGGTAGAGCATCACGGTAGAGCCAACAGTGTAGAGCCATTGTCCCCAATGGCTCTACTCGACGCGCAAGCGTCGGCCTCTTCCAGTGTAGAGCCATTGTCCCCAATGGCTCTACACGACGCGCAGCGGAGGGGTCTTACGGCTGTTCGGCTGTTTTCTCTTACCAGCTGCGGTAACTTCAGGCTCCGATCGATTGGGGACAATCGATCTACCAACAGTGTAGAGCCATTGTCCCCAATGGCTCTACACGACGCGCAAGCGGCGGCGTCTTACGGCTGTTCGGTTTTAGCCCGGAGGGCGACACTTCTCTGCCGGTGTGCGTAAGCCACCGGACCCTGGCAACAACACAACCATTCTATCTTCTTCAGATGCGCAAGCATCCATTTCCACTAATTCGCATTTAGCTAACTATAATTTTTAGCAAACAAGAGCTCGGTTTCTAAAGCTACCCAACACCCCATATTGCTCAATCACTGGGATTTTTAGCAAGATCCAGAAACTGTACCCACGGCCTCGGAGGGCCATGTTACGGCCGTGTTACCGCGGCATCTTCCTGGCCATAATCGCCGGGGATTCGTGCCGCTAGCGGAGTACAGCGTGTGCTTTTCCGCGCAATCCATCGAGAATTCGCGCCCGATTCTCGGAATTATTCGGGCCTTCTACCTATATCGGCTTAGACTGAGTTGATCGCCTAATGTGCCTGCATCACTTCATGCTTGTTCAATCGAGGATTCGCAGATGGAAATTTTTCTTGGATGCGCAGCAGGATTTGTCGCGTGGTTTGTCATTCGGTACTTCATTGCAGGCTTCTACATCATCGATCAAAACCAACGCGCTTTGATCACCACCTTTGGGAGAGCAGATCGGCTGGGAGAAGCGACGACCTTGGATTTACCGCTAGCCGAAGCCTTGGTCCCCGATGAACAAGAACGCTATTGTTATCCGCAGGTACGCGTCGTACAGCCCGGTTTCTACTGGAAATGGCCTTGGCAACAAGTGCACCGGGTTTCTATCGCGACGGCAACCATGAATATGGCATACGATCCCGATGAGCCACAAGCCAACAAGGGTGGAACCATCTTGGAGGCAGTCACCAAAGATCAACTCAATATTGGTCTCGATGGTCAGATTCGTTATGGGGTCTCGGAAGCCAATCTTTATGCTTACCTCTTTGGCGTTAAAAACCCGATAGCGCATGTGATGGGTTATTTTGTGTCGGTTTTACGCGAAAGAATCGCGAACTTCGAAGCCCCACAGATTCCCCAGGTGATGGTCGCAGGTGACACTCAGACGGACACCACCGTTAACTTTGGTGTCTCAATCAATGACTTACGAAAGAACTTGCGAGACCTCAACGAACACATGGATCGCGAGTGCCGTTCCTCTGCAGCCAGGTATGGAATGGTACTCGACGCATCGCTCATCACCGGAATCGATCCGCCCCCCGAGGTTGAATCGGCCTTGGCTGCCATCAACACAGCACACAACCAAGTATCGTCTGATATAAGTTTAGCGCAGGCCGCCGCAGATCAAAAAATCGTTCAGTCCAAGCGTGCGGTAGAGATTGAAACTTTGAAAGCTCAAGCAGAAATCGAGCCGTTAGAGAGAATGGCAACGCAGCTTGAGTCATTAAAGCAGAATGGATCCGGCGTACTCAAAGCCTATGTTAGAAACGTCAGGATGTCGCTATTCGGTCGCTCGGAACAAGCTTTTGTGGAGGTGGACTCATGATTGGATTTGCTGCATTCGCCATTACTTTTGTATTGTCGTTCCTCATCGTACCGGTCGCATTGTTGATCGGACGCTTGCTCGGGGTGTACACCATCGTCGAGGAACGCCGATGTCATGTTTATGTGCTTTTCGGAAAGGTGGTCGAAGTGATCGACGAGCCTGGACTCCATTTCCTATGGCCTCTGATGGAATGGAGGGCTCTGGTTGTTAATTGGCTTGGGAAGTGCTATGTCCTGGACATGCGATTGGATCAAGTCTATCTGCGCAGTGCTCCGGTCAATTCCGAAGAAGGCGCGCCGATGGGAATTGGGATTTGGTACGAAATGTTCATCAGCGATCCAGTGGCCTACCTTTTTAAAAACATGGATCCTCGCGGTTCGTTGTCAGCCAATGTTGCGAATTCTACCGTCCGTTGCCTCAGCAATTTGCCGCTGGCACTCATGATGGTCAACCGTCACGGCATGAGCTCGACCGTACGGGAAGAAGTATCGCCTCGATCGGATGAGTGGGGCTACCGATTAGGATCGGTATACATTCGCAAAGTTCATTTCCGTGATGCAGAAATGATTCGGCAGATTGAGAGTAAGGTTGTAAATCGGTTGCGGCAAGTGACGAGTGCCATCAAGCAGGACGGTGCCAATCAAGTGAGCATTATTACCAGTACTGCCGATCGCAAAGCTGCCATCGAATTTGCAAAAGCCGCCGCCATTCGTCCCGAGCTTGTAGGAAATGCGTTGAAGAAGATCTGCGCAGACAAAGAAACGGCTGACGCGATGTTCACAATCCTAGAGACACAGAAGCTATTGGATTGCAAAACCAAATTGACGTTGCTCCCTCAGAAGAGCGGTTTGTTGACCGATTTGTTAGCAGCCCGAGAGCATGCGTCCTAACTTGACCTTGGATTTTCCAGAAAAGGTTGATCCGCACCACGAGCGTCTTGGCTCGCTCTTCGACTTGGCGAACTTCGCGCCTTTGCGGTAAGTTTGGGGAGCTCATTGATAGTCCGATGGGCTCAGGGCAACGCGAAAGCCGCCGCTGGAGTCGCGAATCGACGGGTAGAGCCCGTACCGGGGCGCCCTCCGACAAATAATGGAAAAGTCGCACCAACTGCCGCCGCGACCCACGCGGTCCGAGCCCTCTTTGGGTCCAGTCGGATCGCTGATGGTACCTTTGGGGTATTTACCGTGCCAGTCGCTGCACCACTCCCAGACGTTCCCGTACATGTCGTGTAGGCCCCAAGCGTTTGCCTTCTTCTGACCGACGGGCTGCGTCTTTTCGTGGCTGTTTTCTCTAAACCAAGCATAGTCACCTAATGACTGCGACTCCCAAAAATCATAGACCGCCCTAGTGCCAGCGCCGCAAGCGTATTCCCATTCCGCCTCGGTCGGTAATCGATACACGCGACCTGCTTTCTTTTCCTCGGGCAACTCCGAGAGCTTCTTGCAGAATTCCACAGCATCTGCCCACGAGACCTGCTCGACCGGATGAAGCGAACTGTCTTCCTTGTTGGTGACTTTCTGCTTGAAGTAACTCGGGTTGGTCCCTATCACCTTCTCATATTGTCCTTGGGTGACTTCCGTCACGCCAAGGTAGTAGTCTTTGCTGATGGTTACTTCATGTTGCGACTCGTCCCGTGCGAGGACTTCCAGGTACTCAGACAAACCCATCCTAAACGAACCCTTGGGGATGAGGACCAGTTTCATTCCGATGCTGTTGGTGAGCTCTTTGGGGGGTTGTGCGAGTACCTGACAACCCAATTGGATCATTCCCAAAATCACCAAGGATGACAAAAATATCGATAGCGGGCGTGGCATTTGTTGTTGGCTCCTCATTCGGTGGTTCGGTCGAACTTCCTGAAACTCCGTGAAATTATAGCATTCCAGGCACTCCAGGATCTCCTTAGGCCAGGCCTGCGAGTTCCACACGTTGTTGCGGTTTTCCCCAGCATTAAAGTCGAACCGTCACCACCTTCTGTTCGGTTTTAGCCCGGAGGGCGACACTTCTCTGCCATTAGTGCGTAAGCCACCGGACCTTGGCAACAACACAACCATTCTATTTTCTTCAGATGCGCCAGCATCCATTTCAAATGCTTCGCATTTCGCTAATTATCCTATTTAGCAATTCCAAGCTCAGGCTTTAAAGTTACCAAACACCCCATACGATACCTCTCGGGTGTTGATGGGGTTTGTTCGCAACCAGAGTATTTTGTCGGTTAACCATTTACAAGTAAAACCGATCGGACAGAAATCCATTTCAAGCGGAACCAAAACACCGTTCTGGCTCTTCGACGTGCTCGTGCTCAGTCCGCCGCGGCGGACGGTGCTCGTTCTCGTAATCGAAGCGATCCGGTATCGCAATTCGGATCATTGGTTTGCAAGTTACCGCAAACCGCCTCGGTCAACCGTCGGCATCGCCGCAGTTCAAACAGCCATCGAGTACGAGTACCGTTTCACTGAGTACCGTCCGCCGCGGCGGACTGAGTACGAGTACGACGAAATCCGATGCGAGG
>QWPJ01000041.1 GCA_003671195.1 Planctomycetota bacterium | reverse complement strand
CCATACCGGGGCCATGGCCGATGATCTGTGCATCGTCCGATCGATGAACACCGAAGCGATCAATCACGACCCGGCGATCACCTTCATGCAGACCGGATCGCAGCAACCCGGCAGACCCTCGCTCGGATCGTGGCTCAGCTATGGTCTAGGCAGCGAAGCCGAGGACTTGCCCGCCTTCGTCGTGATGATCTCACACGGAACCGGTAAAGATGCCAACCAAGGCCTCCTCGATCGACTCTGGGGAAGCGGCTTTCTGCCATCGAGCCACCAAGGGGTCAAATTCCGAAGCGGCTCCGAACCGGTCCTCTACCTGAGCGATCCGCCCGGGATGCCTAGAAGCCTGCGACGAGGGATGCTCGATCAGATTTCAAAACTCAATGATCTCGAATTCCATCGGGAACAAGACCCTGAAATCCTCTCGCGAATCGAGCAATACGAGATGGCATTCAAGATGCAGATGTCGGTCCCGGATCTGACGGATGTTTCCGACGAGTCCGAATCGACCTTGAAAATGTATGGACCCGACGTCCTCAAGCCCGGTACGTATGCTGCGAACTGTTTACTCGCTCGAAGAATGGTCGAACGCGGGGTCCGCTTCGTGCAACTCTACCACCGTGGATGGGACAACCATGGCAGTTTGCCATCGAACATTCCTAAGCAATGTCTGGACATCGATCAACCCCAGGCCGCATTGGTCCAAGACCTCAAGCAACGCGGACTCCTCGACGATACCATCGTCATCTGGGGAGGCGAGTTCGGACGGACCGTCTACAGCCAAGGCTCCTTGCAGGACGACTATGGCCGGGATCACCATGGCCGCTGCTTCTCGATGTGGATGGCCGGAGGAGGCTTTCGGCCAGGGGCCTTGATCGGGCAGACCGATGATTACGGCTACAACATTACCGAACAACCGGTCCACATCCACGACCTGCATGCAACCCTCTTGCATTGCCTGGGCTTGGACCACGAAAAACTAACCTATCGGTACCAAGGCCGTGATTTTAGGCTCACCGATGTGCATGGCAAACTCATCGCCGAGCTTGTCCGAGCAAGCTAGCTCCCGACCGGCATGGGTTCTTTACCCCCGCTGCTCATCGCGGCGCTGCTCATAGACCCGCTCATCGCCGCTTCCTCGTCTCGCAGCGCATCGATCAAAGGCCAAAGCTCATCGACTTCGTCCTTGAAGAGATTCCCGATCAGGATATCGGTGATCAGATGCTTCTTGTCAGGATGCTTGCGAACCAATTGGGCAAAGTTCAATCCGTCGTAAAAAGCTCGGACCAAATTCCTCATCCGATCCATGGCCTTACGGTACTCGGGTTCCCACGCCCTCAGGCGGGCTTCGGATGGGTCGTTGACATCGAGGGCATCGGCGATCGCATCGCCTGCCATCTGAGCAGAGACCAGTGCGAGCAAAATCCCAGAGGAGTAAAGAGGGTCGAGAAAACCAAACGCATCGCCGACCAAAACCCAACCATCGCCTGCGGCTTGGCTGGCTTTGTACGAGTACTCCTTCATGATGCGATACTCGCCAACACATTCGGCCCCAGCGATGCGTGGCTGAATACCCGCACAGCGTGCGACTTCTTCATGAAAGATTTTCTCGGGATCCTTGGTCTCGCGGTTCTTGAACAGGTAATCGAAGTCGGCAACCACACCGACACTGACCACATCGTCGTGGAGCGGGATGTACCAAAACCATCCCTTTTTCCCTTGCGTTTGAATCACGATCGTGCCGCCGGAATCCAATCCAGGTTCTCGCTTTGCACCTTTGAAATAAGACCATACGGCGGCCTTCTTCAAATCCGCATCCCACTCGCGCATGTTCATCCGATCGATCAACATCGACGATTGTCCGCTCGCATCGACGACGACCTGGGAGTGCACGACCTGGGCCGGCCCATCACCGCATTTGACCTTCACCCCAACGACGCGGTCCCCTTGACGTTCGATGTCCAAAACCCTGGCCCCTTCGACCACTTCGACCCCATGCTCCCTAGCATTTTGCATCAGCATGTGGTCGAACTCGCTTCGCAGGACTTGCCAAGTCTGAGAGCGTTCGTGAGGATCGTACTCCTCGAATCGAAAGGGTTCCGAGAGTTTCCCGTGCTCGTTGATGAATTGCACGCCGTACTTCTTCGTGAAGTGGCTTGACTTCATCTTCTCAAGCATCCCGATACGGCGGATGGTCCCATGGCAAAAAGGGATCAACGACTCGCCGACGTGGAACCTTGGAAAATGCTCCCGCTCGTAGACCCGTACCCGGTATCCACGCTGAGCTAGAATCGTGGCCGTCGCACAACCAGAAGGTCCACCGCCAATGACGATCACGTCTGGTTTTTCCACAGATTGAATCATCGTTCACCTCAATCGTTTCAGTTGGATACTTGGTTTTGCAGTACTTGGTTTTGTGGCACTCGATTTTGCGGTACTCGGTAGGCTTTTGAGCATGCCAGAGCGATTTCCACTGGCGCTTGCCGAAAGTCCCTTACCATTGTCCGTCGGGCGGTTCGTGGGGTTTTCTGGCTTTCCCAAGCAGGCGGCAAAGCGTCGCGCGATCGGTTGGACTCAGATGCCCTAACTGGGAAACGTGCAGAGACTTGACAGGTTCTTGCAGTTTTTCCAGCAATTCTTGGCCTTCGGTGGTGATTTCGACAAGCACCGTTCGGCGGTCCTCTTCGGTCCGAACGCGTCGAACCCAGCCGTTTTGCTGCAACTTGTCGAGCATCCGAGTGATGTCCGGGGCGCGAGAAATGAGCCTGTTTGAAATCTGGAGCGTCGGGACCGAATCGGGCGCCGCCGCTTGGAGAATCCTCAGGACATTGTATTGCTGTGACGTGATTTGCCATTTTCCGAAGAGTTCATCCTCGATCGCTTTGAGACGATCGTAAGTCCTCCACAAGGAGAGATAAACCTCTTGCTCCTGAGAATCGAACTTGCGGTTGGTGGTCAACGACTCGCTACCCATGCTTCTATAATACTCGTCCAAACAACCATTGTCCAGACAGGAAAAACGAGCGATTTGGCGGAATCGATGGAATCGGCCCGTCGCAACAAACCCGAAGGACCGTTACAAACCCGACAGACGATCCACCTTTGAAAACACTTGGCCGACTTCGCCTCAAAAAGATTTTGGTTTGGCCTAAATCGCTAAGTATACTTGCGAAACGTCAACCAAACCTTGAAATGCATTTGGAGCAAAAAAATGCGAGGCCTAATCTCTGCTGCTTTTGTAATGGCAGTCTGCACATCTTTTGGGATCGCCGAAGCCAAGCAATACACCCGTAAGGTTCATGGGCGCGAGGTGGTAGTCCACACCAACCCAATCCCGGTGGTCCTTCACCGAATGGTTCCACCCCAGCATGGTCGACACGTGACCGAACGGGAACTCCAGCAGGGCAAGGCACCTCAGCCTAACCGCTTTTTGGGCAACGCCCAGGGACGTTAGTTCGGCAAGTTCCAAGCCTGATCGACTTCGATCAACACCGGTTCGGCGTCGGTTTGCGAATCGATTTGTGCCGCCCAAGCTTTCTCGTCTTGGGCGATCGGTGGCCATGTGTTGAAATGCGTCGGCATGACGTATCGCGGATGCACAAACCGCGTTGCTTGGACGCTGTCGTCGACTCCCATGGTGAACAGATCGCCGATCGGGACGATGAATAACTCAACCGGTTTGCTCGCTACCCACTGCATGTCGCTGAACAATGCAGTATCTCCAGCGTAATAGATACGTTTCGAGAGTGACTCGTGAATCGACAGATCGAGCACCCAACCGCCGGCCGTCCCGCCGTAACTGCCATCGGGAAGACTTGAGGAGTGCAGTGCGGGCACAAGTTGCATGCGACCGGCTGGGCAGCAGTAGCTGCCTCCGAGGTTCATACCGACGGTGTTTTCGACGCCATGATGCTTAGTCAACCAAGTTGCGATCTCGTAGTTGGCAAGGACCTGTGCTCCGCTCCTTTTGGCGATCGATGCAGCATCGGCGATGTGATCGAAATGGCCATGAGAGATCAGAATATGGGTCGGATGCATCTGCGATGGCTTGGTTTTGGCCATGGGATTCGATTCGAAAAACGGATCGATCAGCAGGTGGAACTTGCCGGTGCGAATGCTCCAAGTCGAATGGCCATGCCAAGTGATCTGGATGCCTGAGTTGGATTGGGAATGGTTGGGGTTGCTCATGAAGGGACCTCTAGGTACTGGGTAGCCAGTGGGCTTGATCAGCCCCCATTATAGCAACACGAACCAAGGGACTGGACATGCAAATGGCCTGTTGAGTAGGTGATCGCCCTGCCAGCGATCCCAACGCGATCCTGGCGTTGCTCGCAGAAGAGCTCCCCCCCACGCTTGGAAATCTGCCTCGCATGGAGCTGTGACTTGGACAATCGCCCGGCCCAATACGGAATAAGCGTGCTGTGGGCCGATCCCGTCACGGGATCCTCGGGAACTCCAGCGCGCGGCGCAAAGAAACGCGAAACGAAATCGCAGTCTTTCCCTGGGGCCGTCGCGATGACTCCGATCGAATCGAGCTGCATCAGTGCGTTCATGTCAGGACGAAGTTCGCGAACAATGCTCTCGCTATCAAAAACCGCAAGGTAGTCGCGGGCCTTGGCCGTGAAACTCGGCGCGATGCCTAGCCCCTGCTCGAGCAGCATCGGAGTCGGGCAGACCGTAGCTGGTCTGGATGGAAAATCGAGCTCCAAGAGCTCTTGATCCCTAGTGACGGTCAATTCGCCGGCGCGCGTTTCGAAGCGGATGACCCGATCGCGATACCCCAAGTGCCGAAAGATCACATGTGCGGGCGCCAAAGTCGCATGCCCACACAAATCCATTTCCATCGTGGGAGTGAACCATCGAAGCCCAAAACTGGATTCCCGCTGCACGACAAACGCGGTCTCAGGTAGATAGTTCTCTGCGGCGATCGATTGCAAAACCGCATCGTCTAGCCATTGCGCTAGGAAGCAAACACCGGCGGGGTTACCCGAAAAAATCTCACCGGTAAACGTGTCTACCTGATAATAGGGGATGCTCATGCCTTCCTTCCGTGTGTTCCGTGTATTCCGTGGTTGCGATCGTGCTCCGTGCTCCGTGCTCCGTGCTCCGTGCTCGATGCGATCTAGTATAGCAACCCGGCTCATCGTTCTGCGAGTTCCCGCAAACCGCCTCGATCAATCGTTTAACCCGCAGCCAACGGCGAGGACGTCGCTATTTTGCACTCATGGCGTGCTCAGCATCGCACAACCCGCACCAATTTGGATTTGAGTTCGATCAAAGTCACGTCGCTCACAGTCGAAAAGTTATTCCGTCGCGGTTGCCTCGATTCGAGTACGAGTACCGCTTCGCTGAGTACCGTCCGCCGCGGCGGACTGAGTACGAGTACGATGAAATCCAATGCGAGGCACGATCAAGTTGCCGATCGACTCGCATTGACCAAGTGCGAGGAGGAGATTTTACCCAAGCCAAAACGGACCCGCAAATTCTGCTGACGAGGCAATCTTCCTTCCGTGTGTTCGGTGTGTTCCGTGGTTGCATTCTTAATCTGTTGGTCGCTGACCACCGAAGAGAATTTCTACCACGGAATACTCGGAACACACGGAAAAAGCACTTGCTGGTTACCGAGGGTAACTTTGTTGGAGCGGCTGAAGGCGAACGAAGCAACGCATTCAAATAGACCAGTCGTCGAACAGCTTTTGGTCAGACTCCCTGCGGGCTTGTGTATAAGCCCACTGGTAGAGTTCCATTTGATTGTGGATCGCTTGGCGATGCTCAGGGGTCAAGTGGTTCAAGCCAAGCACGACAAACCCTGGAGGTACCGATTTGGAAGAGGGATTAGGCACCTGCGAAGGTTTCGCCCAAAGCGATTCGTAGCGTCGGATTCTGTTATAAACCATCGTGGGACACTTGCCGTCGGTTGCGAAACCTATGTCTTTGGACCTGCGCAGGCAGACGAAGAGACGTTGCGCTTCGATCTGCCATGTCGCAATTTTAAAATTCGAATCGTATTGGTTACGACTAGCAAGTACCGCAGCATACGGGTGTGCCACCCATCGAAATGCAGCAGGTGCAGCCTGCATCGCAACATGCCCGCAGGGTATCGCAACAGGATTGCAGCATGCTGCAACAGGCTGCGTCACCGCTGCAACAGGTGATGCAGCATCCGTTTTCCGTCATCTCACACTTGGTGTGGCCGCAGCACAAATTGCACTGAAAGACGACTTGGCCATTCCATAAACAACAGCAGTTGCACAGACCACCCTGAAGCATTTTGCAGAGATTCTGCAACGCGCCGCAAGCGACATCGTCATCGCAACAGCATTCGATCTTCATGCCACCTTGGCACTTCTCAAACTTGAGCGAACAAGCGGGAATAATGCAGCTATTGGCTGGAGTTGGAGCGGCCTGGGCGGCTCCGAAAACACTGGTGCTGCCAGTCGGCATTCGATCCATCATGACCGTAGACATTCGAAAGTCTCCTTCGCAGAAAAACATCATTCAAATTTTTCAGCGATTTCCGGTGGTCCGGTCAACCGATCGGAAAGGAACTCCTTTCCCTGTGGCGTAACAGTCTAAGTGTTTTGGTCTATCGCCGTCAACATGGGATGTTTTTCTGCGGAAAACCGTCTTTACAAGTCTTCTGGACGATAATCGACCCATCGAATTCCAAGCTTACGCATTTTGGCCCGAAGCGTGTGGGGGTTGATCTGCAAGAGGCGCGCCGCTCCCCTCTTACCCTCAACCTGTCCTTGGGTTCGCAAAAGCGCCCTCTCGATATGCTGTTTGATCATTTCGTTGAGGGGCAAAATGGAAAAGTCGTCTTTCGGTTGCACACCAGCAGTTGCTGTGTTTTGCGTCGGAGTCAGGGGCTGCAAATAGGACGACTCAGGGATCACCTCGTAAAACGTCGGCTCCTCGGTCGTTTCCGCAGGACGAGTTGCGAAGGTGAACCCTGCTCCCAAGGCTGTGGCGATGTCTAGATGGTGGCCTCGCCCCAAAATCACCGCCCGATCGACAACGGCTTGTAACTCTCGAATGTTTCCAGGCCACGAATACTTCAGGAGCCGATCGATGTCTGATGAAGTAGGCTGCGCATAGGGCAAGCCTAACTTCGAAGCCGCCTTGCGAGCAAAATGCCGAGTTAATGCAGGGATATCCTCAAGCCGTTCACAGAGCCTGGGCAAGAGAATCGGAAATAAATTGATGCGGTACCATAAGTCCTCACGAAACGTACGATCGTGGACCATGGCAGCCAAGTCGCGGTGGGTCGCAGCGACGATGCGAACATCCACCTCAATCGTCTTTTCGCCACCCACACGCTCGATTTGATGCTCCTGCAATACCCTCAAAAGACGAACCTGAGCGGCCAAAGGCAACTCGCCGACTTCATCCAGGAACAACGTCCCCCCATCGGCTCGCTCAAACCAACCTTTACGCTGGTCCGACGCGCCGGTAAAACTCCCCCGCTCATGCCCAAATAACTGCGAATCGATCAACTCAGGGGGAATCGCCCCACAATTGACGCGCAAAAATGGTTGACTAGAGCGCGCCGAACGCGCATGAATCGCCCGAGCGATCACCTCTTTGCCCGTCCCGGTATCCCCGAAAATCAATACCGGCATGTCCGAATTCGAGACCAGCATGACGCGTTCCATGACTTTTCTGAGCCCTTCACTCGAACCGACCATCGGCTCCTTGTCGGTATCGGCCGGCAGGGTCGATGGAACGGTCGCAACAGGAGCGCCCCCCGGCGAATGGAGAATCGATTGAAGATAGAAGCTAAGCGGCGATGCGAACTGCTCGAGCAAGGCGATACTTGTATCTGGAAGCGTACGCCCATGCTCGATCTCTAGAACCGCGACGCCCAACGATTCGCCCGCCATGGCAGTCTCCCTAGGTCTCAACGGGATCGCAAGGATCGAGCCCGTAAGCTCCTCGGTCGCCAGCCATGCCAGCTTCCCACTCCGCTTGGGGCTTGGCTGGCCAAGCACCGAACCTGTTTGAACCCAATCGTGTAGCTCGACCCATCGAGACAGACTGCGCGGTAAATCCAACGTCTCGATGTCGATCGTTCCGTTGCGATGCACATAAAGGACCCGATACACAACGCCCGATGCCTCCGAGCCACGCTTAGACCCCGGAGCTTTTCCTCGGGTTGAGTCGCCCAAGCCGGCTTGCGATTTCGAGTCGATCAATGTCAGGAGCGAAAGACTCTGGACTGGAACGCTCTTGGAAAGCAACTTGAGAACCTCCGGCCCGCTGACCGAAGAGCCCTCGCGCCCATGAGCCAATTGCCAGAGCTGATTCCAAGGAAAATCGGTCATAAGGGATTTTGGTTCAAAGCCAATGAGGATCCAGGGGTTTGCCTTGCACGGGGCCTGCGCTAGCACCGCAATTTCCGGACCGACCGGATCCGCCCCCCTCCATGCCAACTCTAAACACCCCACCCAGCAAATACCATAGCAGGCTCGCAAATAAAACATAACAACTAGCAAATGACACTCAAAAACTAGCAAATAGCACGGAACGACTAGGCAATCCCACGGCTGACTGTTGGGTTGCACCTGGGCAACTGCCAAAGAAAAGATAGTTTTCCTTAGAAAAAACGGGTTAGAACGAAACCAATGGCCTCTAGTGGGTGATTTGGAACGAGGTTTGCATTCAGTTAAAGCATGCCAGCGGACCTTCCAGTTGGCTTCCAACGCGTTGGCACACGAAACTGAGTACACGATGGATTCGACTCCTTGGTTTGCAGATCGCTACCGAACGACCGGTGCGACCTTGGTCCTACTGAGCCTTCTTTTCGGGAGCCTAGCAGGCTGCGGCCCTGTGCCCGAATCGTCCTCCTCAGGGGCAAAACGGCAACTGACGAATGTCTCCTACGATCCGACTAGGGAATTGTACGCCGAGTTCAACGAGGCTTTTGCTAGGCATTGGCAGGCAACTCACGGCGAGGCGGTCGAGTTTGCGCAGTCCCACGGTGGGTCCGGAAAACAAGCCAGAGCGGTCATCGAGGGACTCGATGCGGATGTGGTCTCGCTGGCTCTCTCCGGGGATATCGATGCGATCGCCGAAAAAACAAACGCCTTGCCGACTGCATGGCAGCAGAACTTTCCCAACAACAGTTCGCCTTACACCTCGACGATCGTTTTCCTGGTCCGAAAAGGGAACCCCAAACGTGTCCGAGATTGGGGCGATTTGGTGCAAGACGACATCGAGGTCATCACTCCGAATCCCAAGACCGGTGGTGGGGCTCGATGGAACTACTTGGCCGCCTGGGGATATGCCTTATCGACCCAGTTAGGTGATTTAAAGAAGCTCAAGAATCCTGCGGAGTCGGCGGTGGTGGCTCAAGCTACCGAGCATGCGAAGGATTTTATATCCAAGCTCTACGCAAACGTCCCTGTCCTGGATACTTCGGCTCGCGCGGCGACCAACACGTTCATCCAACGCGGCATTGGCGATGTATTGATCACTTGGGAAAACGAGGCTTTTTTGGCGCTGCGGGAGGCCGGTACGGATCAGGTCGAATTGGTCGTACCGAGCATGAGCATCCTTGCCGAACCTCCGGTTGCTGTGGTTGAACGCAATGCGAGCGGGCACAACACACTGGATCTAGCAAAGGCTTACGTGGAGTACCTCTATTCGGATGAAGGACAGCAGATTATTGCCAAGCATTTCTATCGGCCTCGTCGCAAGGAGGTCGTTTCTCAGGAGGATCTCAAGCGGTTTGCGGAGTTAAATCTCTTCGAACTCTCAGACATCGTCTCGAATTGGAAAGACGCGCAGGAGATTCACTTCAAGGATCGAACGGGTGTGTTCGATCAAGTCTATTCGAGCAAAGCTCAATGAGCGACTTTTTATGAGCGCCATGCGAGCCACACAAACACGACGCCTACCGGGCTTTGGCCTGACACTTGGGTTCACGTTGTTCTACGTGACGCTCATGATCGTCATTCCGATTGCTGCTCTTTTGTTCAAGGCTTCATCGATCTCGATGCAAGAGTTGGTCGAGACGTTCAAAACACCTCGGGTCCAAGCCTCCTTACGATTGACCTTTGGCGCATCGCTGCTGGCCGCAACGATCAACACGTTGTTCGGTTTCATCGTTGCCTGGACGCTGGTGCGGTATCGCTTTGTCGGCCGCCGTCTGATCGATTCCTTGATCGATCTTCCCTTTGCCATGCCCACTGCGGTATCGGGGATCGCCTTGATGGCGATTTACGCACCGACTGGAATTGTCGGTAAGCAGTTCCTGGCCTGGGGTATTAAAACAGCGATCAGCCCACTGGGTGTTTTGATCGCTTTGATTTTTATCGGCTTTCCCTTCGCGGTTCGGACGATGCAACCAGCGATTGAAGAACTGGAATTGGAGGCCGAGCAAGCCAGTGCGAGTCTAGGGGCAAGTCGTTTTCAGACGTTCCTAAGGGTAACTGTGCCGAGTCTGATTCCCGCGGCGCTGACTGGATTTACCTTGGCCCTCGCGCGAGCGTTGGGCGAATACGGCAGCGTGATTTTCATCGCCGGCAATTTGCCAATGCGCACAGAGATCGCATCGTTACTGATCGTAAGCCGTTTGGATGAAAACGACATCGTCGGGGCTTGTGCGATCGCTGTGGTCATGCTGGCAGCGACGTTTGTACTTCTGCTGGCGATCCAGGGAATTCAATGGCGGATCGAACGCAAGACCGGAAGAAACTAAAAGGGGGGAACCAGGAGTGTCAAGAGTCAGCGGATTGAGCGATGCGAGCCGGGATCCAAAATGGGTTCAGTGGATACTCATCGGCACAACCGTTGGATTCGTGACCCTGCTTTTGATATTGCCTCTTGGTGTGATTTTTTGGGAAGCGTTTCGCAAGGGACTCAAAACGTTCACGATTGCGCTTTCGGATCGCAACGCGCGCAGCGCCATCGGCTTGACGCTCCTAGCAACCGCGATCTGCGTCCCGTTGAATATGGTTTTCGGCCTGGCCGCAGCTTGGGCGACGACGAAGTACTCATTTCCTGGAAAATCGCTTCTGATATCCATTATCGATTTGCCATTTGCGATCTCTCCGGTCATTGCAGGACTGATGCTCATCTTGCTCTATGGCATCCATGGTTGGTTTGGAGGTGTATTGCAGAGTTTTGGATTGCAGGTGATCTTTGCGGTCCCAGGCGTGGTTCTTGCCACGATCTTTGTGACGGTTCCTTTTGTGGCAAGGGAGCTGATTCCAGTGATGCAGGAGCAGGGAAGCGAGCAAGAATGGGCCGCGATATCGCTCGGTGCGAGCGCTTGGCAGACGTTCACGAAAGTCACACTTCCGAACATTTTTTTCCCGCTTTTGTATGGAGTGCTGCTGTGCACTGCACGAGCGATGGGAGAGTTTGGAGCCGTTTCGGTCGTCTCGTCGAACATACGAGGCTTAACCAACACGGTCCCGCTACAAATCGATGCGCTCTACAACGATTACAACGCACCGGCCGCATTCGCACTCGCGTCGATCCTGGCATCTTTGAGCATCCTTACACTCCTTGCCAAATCGTGGTTGGAATCGCGGATCGAGCATCGATCGAAAGAATCAGAGGAAAACCAGTGAGCGTCGAAGTCCAACACGTGAGCAAAACTTTCGGGTCCTACAAGGCAATCGAAGATGTGAGCTTGAAGGTTCACAGCGGCGAACTAGTGGCGTTGCTCGGGCCTAGCGGTTCAGGAAAGACAACACTCCTGCGAATGATCGCTGGGCTGGAAGTCCCCGATCCACCCGCGAATCAAGACGAGGGAAAGATCCTTTTTTTCGATCAAGACGTTGCGACTCGGAGCGTATCGGAACGCCAAGTTGGATTCGTGTTTCAACACTACGCCTTGTTCAAACACATGAGCGTCTTCGAGAACATCGCTTTTGGATTGAGAGTCCGACCCCGAAGCCAGCGTTTACCCAAGGCCCAGATCGATCAGCGTGTCAAAGAGTTGCTGCAATTGATTCAATTAGAGGGCTTCGGGAATCGATTCCCACTGCAACTCTCAGGCGGCCAGAGACAACGCGTCGCCCTAGCAAGAGCCTTGGCCATCGAACCGAAGGTACTTTTGCTCGACGAACCCTTCGGAGCCTTGGATGCCAAAGTCCGGCAGAAATTACGCGAATGGCTAAGACGGCTGCACGAGCAAGTGCATACTACGACGATTCTCGTGACCCATGATCAGGAGGAAGCCCTCGAAGTGGCAGACCGTGTCGTGGTCATGAACCATGCGAAGATCGAGCAGATCGGAACACCCGAGGAAGTTTTTCATAACCCGGCATCCGAGTTCGTGATCGACTTCCTCGGATCCGTCAACGTTTTTTCAGGTAGGCACGTCGAGCCCTCGTCCGAAGCAAAAACCGACGGAGCAAAAATTTATGTGCGCCCCCATGAACTTCAAATCTCAAAAGAATCTCTTGGGTCGGCGTCGATCTCCGCTCAAATCCAACGCATCCAACGCGCCGGGACCAGCGCCAAAGTCTTTGTCCATACAAACAAAGAACAGAACGTACGAGTCGATGTTCCAATCCACGAGTTCCAATTCATGGACCTCGAAATCCACCAACAGGTATTCATCACCCCCCTGCAGTCGCACGTCTTTTCTCCCGACTACACCATCTAGAAACCATCACGAGATTCGTTAAAGAGCAAGAAAGAAGATTGATTATGAAGGATCATGTCGAAAATCCGGATAATCACGGACGATTGGAACGGGAAGTGCAATTCGATTTGGATCAGATTCGTCAGGCGCTTGACGGTTTGCGTTATGGGCAAGTCACGATTGTGATCCATGACGGAGCGGTCGTACAGATAGACCGCACCGAGAAGCGTCGGTTTCGAAGTAGTTCGAGTGCTAGCCAAGGCTAGTTTGTTGCTGATCCGACCCCGGAAAGCTTGTCGAAACGATCGCTAGGGAACGACTCCGCCAATAGAGTTCCACAGCAGCAATTGCATTGCCAATCGCGATGCAAGAGTTTTTACTCGAAAGGGTCTTATGTCGCGTAGCTTTTCCCGATGCGTGCGCACCGCGCTGATTTGTGGGCTTGTCGTTTCCGGATCGATGGTGGGTTGTTCCCGCAGTGATCGTGTCCAAACCACTTCGGCCGAGGGAACCGTTCTTGGGCAAGACGGCAAGCCCTTGGATCGAGCCACCGTGGTCTTTCATCCGACCGAAACTTCGCTGAAGTTCCCCAAGCCACGTGGGACAACCAATGCGGAGGGGCGGTTTCAATTGTCGACCTACGACACCAACGATGGGGCTCCTGCGGGTAAATACAAGGTGACGATCGAACAATGGTACAGGGACACCCCAGACCAAGCCCCTACAAACCATCTACCAGCAGGCTTAGCCTCCGAGGCGACCTCCGGTATCGACGTTCAGTTGAGCAAAGACCAAAGCGTTCTCGAACCCTTCAAGATTCGGTGATTCACTAACTCCCTTACCGTTGATTCAGTTGACTTACACTAAAAAGAAAAGAAATCATGAGACTTCAGTCCTTAGCACACCGTAATCGCCTCCGTAGCGCGTTTACCCTCGTGGAATTGTTGGTGGTCATTGCCATCATAGGTATTTTGGTAGGCTTGCTTTTGCCAGCCGTGCAAGCAGCCCGAGAAGCAGCTAGGCGCATGTCCTGCTCGAACAACATACGACAGATCGAGTTGGCGTTTCAGAATTTCCATAGCGCCAACAAGTATTTCCCAAGTAACATTCGACCCGATGCGGTCTCGACCGTACGGGTCCGGTGGGCGACTTATCTCCTTCCCCATATCGAACAACAGTCCCTGTATTCAAAGATCGATTTGAAGAAGAATTGGTCTTCGGTAGTACCCAACGCCGATGGTAGTCTGAACTATGATCTTTTCGGAAGCAAGATTCCGATCTACGAGTGCCCATCGAACCCAGAGTCGGGTAGAGTTCAAGACGGATCGCCGCCGCCGGACACTCCAGTTTGGCAGGCGAGGGTTGCCAACGGGGACTATTCAGGTTACTACGGCGTATCGCCTCAGATGGCAACGCTTGGGTTGGTCGATGCGAATTCGGCTAGGAATGACAATGGTGCAATGTCCAAGACAGCGAACTTGAAGTTCGCGAGCTTCACCGATGGTACGAGCAATACCATTCGCTTGGTCGAGTCGTCGGGCCGTCCGCATGTGTACCGATTGGGGCGTAAGGTCATCGACGCTACTCCAGGAAGCTCGGTTCGTGTCAATGGTGGGGGATGGTGCCGACCTGCCTCAGAGTTGAATGTCCTGCTAGGAGTCTCTGCCGATGGAGCTTCGTATCCTGGCCCACAAGTGATCAATACGACCAACGGTATCCCATTGGGATCGACTTATCCCGATCCGTACTTTGGAGTCGATGGTACCGGTCAGGCATATTCGTTCCATTCGAGTGGGATCACAGCCGCGTTCGTCGACGGGAGTGCAAGGTACCTGAGCTCCAATATCGATGTCCGTGTTTATGCCGGCATGATCTCTCGCAATGGCGGCGAAATCAACAAGGACATCGAGTAGTCGGGTTAGAGACTAGATGACTCTAGCCTCTTGCCTGAAATCCCCAGCGGACAGCTACTGAGTTTTTACAACCACGGAATACTTGGAACACAAGGAAAAAGAGAGTAGATCCTCCGCGGTCTTCCTCCCTAGTCTTCCTTCCGTGTATTCGGTGTGTTCCGTGGTTGCATTCTTAAGCGGTTGGTCGTTGACCACCGAAGAGATTTTTTACCACGGAATACTCGGAACACACGGAAAAAAATAGCAGGTCCTCCCTGGTCTTCCTTCCGTGTGTTCAGTGTGTTCCGTGGTTGCATTCTTAAGCGGTTGGTCGTTGACCACCGAAGAGATTTTTTACCACCGAATACTCGGGATACACGGAAAAAAATAGCAGGTCCTCCCTGGTCTTCCTTCCGTGTGTTCAGTGTGTTCCGTGGTTGAGCTCCGCGCTCCGTGCTCGTGCCCGTACGACGAAATCCGATGCGAGGCACGATCCGGTTCGTGAGGTATCTAGCCTGCTTTTACTCCAGATCCACAACCTCTCCTCCGTTGCGAGAGAACAGAGCAAGCCAGGTCTCTTTCGGTAAATCCAGTTTCAAGCTGGTGACCGACCCATCAAACATCGCGATGACGGTCTTACCATTGTAGTTGCGAAGTTTGGCTGTCGGATCGGCCTCTTCAAACGGATACTCCTCTGGACTCGTCCAGGCAATGGCATGCTCGCGTTTGAGTTCGACAAAGGCAATCGTGTTGCTCGTACCGTCGGTGATGTTTCGGAATTGCATGGGCTCATTCTGCCCAAATACGGTCCTCTTGCCGATCGGTGCAACATAGGTGGTGTGATAGGGTTTGAGCTCCACCGTCTCGTTCATATCGGCAGTGGGGAGGTAAATCGCTGGCATTTTGGCAAGCAGTTTGATGTTGTGCGGACTATCCCATGCCTCGTCGAGTTTGAACTCTTGATACAGCTCTTGGAATCCGATGAAAGGCAAAATATGCACACGCCAACTAAGCCCGCTTTTTGCTTTTTTCTTGGCCATGTTCAAGTAAGTCGGAAACGCTTGGTAGGCGCTTTCGTAGTTGTGGAAACCTAATGCGAACTGCTTCATACGATTCGAAGTTGTCGTTGCAGTAATAGGGGCCATGATCGAGCTTGCCACCATGGCTCCGAATTGCAAAAGGGATTGGTTGTTCTCATCGTCTGTGAGCGACACGACGACACGATCACCGGAAAGCTCGGGTTTGATCATCCCAATCAAAACCGAAAGAGCCAACGCAGATTCTTTGTCTGGGACCGTATTGTTTACAACCGTTCGGACCAGTTTGGGCAAATTCTTGGCAAAGATTCTCGCCCCTTCCTCAGAACCCGACTGCACAACAATTCGAGCGGTTGCATTCTTGGTGTTCAAACCGAGGGAAATCCATCGGACGCCCTCGAGCAACCACTCTGCCGATCCACCACCGAGCGCCTCGGGCAATTCGGGTTGGATCTCCCGGAATGTCTTGATCACGTAATCAGGCAATTGCATCACGCATTGGACGGGAAACTCCTTGGTGGATTCCAACCCAGCCTGCCATTTCGAAGCTTGCTCGGCGGGCATTGCAGAGAGCACCTTGGTAGAAGCCGATACCAGATCAGTACCGATGTCGATTTTCGTTAGCTCGGAAGTGGATCGATCCGCGATAGCGATCTCAGGTGCGAAGAATTTCGCGATTTTTTCCAGATCCGAAGCCTGCACCGCCTTGGGAGAGGTAGCACGTAAATGCACGGCCGCGGTAAAGGGCATATCGACCGACAAGTACACCGTCTGCCCTTTGCCAAGCTCACGAATCGAAGTGAGATTGCGCTGGGAAGCGTCGATCAAGGCTGCGATTGGCTTATCCTTGTGCTCCTCCTGCATCTGTTTGATCTTCTCTGGAATTGCGAGTTGATCGGTTTGGACCTTGAGCAACAGCATCGAAGATGCATTGAGAGATTGCTGGATTGGACTGGATGGATCCTGGCCCTGGCTCATTGCCACACCAACGAGCGTTAAGGCGACGGAAGCCAGTTGGCATAGAAAAGTTGTTTTTAGATTCATTGAAGTGATTTTCCCTTTGTTTTTTGGTTTTTCAGAGGATTTATTCGGGGTGCGGTTGGTCATGGATTGGCAGGTTGAGTACGCAGCTCAAGCTGATACTGCAAACCTGGATTTTCAGCCCCCTTGAGGGTTGCACCTGCGGCATGGATTGCATACTCAAACGGTCCGTTGGTGAGTGGATCGTTGGGTGCAGGAAGTTCCAGTTCATCGAGTGTCGCTGGAAGTTTGTTATCGTGGGTGGCCAAATGATGCCGGATAGCTTCGGTCGTTTGCCACATTGCGAGCTGTTGCTGTGTTCTGAGCGACGCACCCTGAGCCGCTTGCACCGCAGGAAGAAAGACCGAGGTGGGAAGTGTGATTAAACCATATCGCTGAGTCACTTCGGCAAGTTTCGATGTAGGTGATTTCGTCTTATTGCGAGCGTTTTCCGGCAAAAAGCTATATTTGAATTCCTCGTCCCGATAGCGTTCGTAAAAACGACGCATAGCAAGAAAGAAAATCTGCGCATTGGGTAGCTTGTCCAATGCATCGCTGCTCATACCCTCAACCTCCACGAGATACTCACGGGCTATGGGTACGTTGGAACCGATGGCCAGGGTGATGCCTGCTTTACCCATCGACTCCAACTGGTCGAATGGTGCGCCAATACCTTGGATCGCAGCGGTAAACCGATCGATGAACTCGCTCCAGTATCCGTCCGGTTTTGGAATCGTATCGACCTCTCGCAAGGCTTTGACTTGTTCAAATAAGAACTCTCGCTCATAGGCCAGCGACTGCTCTATTTGGATCAAAGGTTTGGGCAATTGTGCAATCGCCCAATAGAGGTTCGGTGCAGAGGGATGTTCCGAAAGATAAAAAGCTTGCTGCAACCCGATGTTGACACATGCGGTTCCAACGAGATTCGACACCAAAAACGGCTCTTGGCAAAGGTGCGGTCCCATGGCGAACAACTGCCCGAGAATTTTGACGGCATCATCGGTTCTGTTTTCCGCCATCGCCAGCAAGTATCGCATCGCTTGGATGCGTGCAGTATCGCGAATGGCCTGAATCTCGGGCAGCAAGTAACCCACGGGATTCTCAACATTTTTGATCTGGCGATCAAAATCGCAATGCAATCTCGAAGCAGCTTCTTCGAGAAAAAGAGGTTGAAAAGACGTGTAAGCCAAATACTCTTTCATCTTTTCAACAGGGAGGTCCTTCACCTCTGTTTCAAGCCAAACATAGGGAGCGAAGTCTCCTTCGCCTGCCGCTGCCCTCGAATCGTCTTCAAACTTTCGCTTTGCCTGTATTGCCGCAGTTTGCTCAAAGAATCCGCCCGCTTTGAGGTAGTAAATGGCAGCGTTGCCTGGTTTGGCGTTAAAGGAATTCGGGATAAAACGAATAGAAAGTGCCGGCTTATGCTCGGCTTTAGGCACTAGCGTGACGGTCCGGCGCAGCGTCGTGATCCTCCCCCTTAAATTTTCCCAGGCCCCCTCCCGACTGACGACCTCCTCTGGAGAGCCAGCCGTCGATTCTTGGGAATAGCCTTTGGACGGAACCACAGAAATCAGCATCGCGGCCAACATGCTGTGTTTCAAAAATTTGGATACGGGTGTTTTGTTTAGCATCGATGGAACTCCGATTGGAATTGGAAAAGGGGATTTTTCGTTAAGGCTCATATGGAGATCAGGTCATCGGATTCCATGAGCATCTTGAGCAACTGACGCTGCCCTTGGTACTTTGGGAATGAGTTAGGATTGGGTGTTGCGGAATCTTCTCTGCAAGTTCTTCGAACGTGAGCTCCCCCCAGACTTTCGCGATGACCATCTCGCGTTGATCAGGTTTTAGGGAGTCGAGACCCTCGAGGACTTCCGATGCCGCAATCTGATTTCGGGTCTTGGGTTCCAACCACTTGAAATGGACGATGGTATCAACCCAAAGAACCAAAAATCACGCATCACTCAGCCCGCCTAAAGAAGAGTCACCGCTCGGCTCATTTTATTTCAGTGGGGAGGAAAGAATTTGGTCCATCTAGCATTTCCGTGGGCGATGGTACCATTGCGGGGGCAAGAGTGGCTAAAACAATTTGTGCTCGTGCTCGTGCTCGTGCTCGTGCTCGTGCTCGTGCTCGTGCTCGTGCTCGTGCTCGTGCTCGGAATTCCTCAGTGGAATCCAGCAGAGCTACTTGCTGGCTACCGAGGATGATTTTGCCAGGGCTTGCAGGGGCCTTGGTAGGTGATCTGCCCGCCGCTTGGGCCGGCCCCTGGTCCGAGCTCGATGCAGTAATCCGATGCCGCGATGAACATCTCGTTGTGCTCGATCGCCAGGACGCTGTTGCCTTGGTCGATCAGCAGACGGATGCACTGAATCAACCGCTCGACGTCCTGGAAATGCAGACCCGTCGTCGGCTCATCCATCACAATCAATGAACCCTTCGGGTCGTCCAGGTACGATGCGAGCTTGAGCCGCATCGACTCGCCAGCCGAGAGCGTCGAGAGGCTCTGTCCCAAAGGTAGATATCCGAGCCCGATGTCCCTGAGTGGCTTGAGCTTGCGCTGAAGCTTCTTCTCGCCTCGGAAAAAATCGGCTGCATCGTCGGCACTCATCTCGAGAACCTGCGAAATGTTTCGCTCTCGATACGTATTGGCAAGCACCTCAGGACGGAATCGCTGACCCCGGCATTCGGTGCACTGCAATCGCACGTCGGCCATGAACTGCATATCGACAAGCGTAAATCCGAGCCCCTCGCACAACGGACAACGGCCTAGACCACTGTTGAAACTAAAGTGCCCGTCGCTTAACCCCTGAGCTTTGGCCGCCGGGGTCGATCCGAAAATACTCCGTATCTCGTCGAGGATCTTCAAAAAAGTCGCTGGACAAGAACGTATCGATTTGGCGATCGGGGTTTGATCGATGGCGATGACCCGCTCGATCGGCTCGGGTCGCTTCGACGATGTGCCTTGCGAGCCTTGGTATTCGAGGGATCGATAAGCCAACCCAGGCGCGGGATCTTGTCCCGATTCCTTGAGGATCGCTGGCACGAGCGTATCGAGCACAAGCGAACTTTTACCCGATCCACTCACGCCGATGACCGATACAAAGCAGCGCAGAGGGAACCGGAAGTCAATCTGCTTGAGGTTCCTGCCCGAGGCACCGCGGAGCATTGCCCAGCCATGTTCCAAGGCTCGAGCGGTCGATTCCTTAGGAGGTGCGAACAAGTACTTGGCGGTCAAACAATCCGAATGCTTCAATGCATCCGGAGGGCCCTGGAAACAGATCTCGCCTCCTTGAGATCCCGCACCCGGGCCGACCTCAATGACTCGGTCGGCATGATGAAGCAAATAGGGCTCGTGTTCGATCAGGACCACCGTGTTCCCGCGGTCGATCAATCGACGCACCGATTGGGCAACGCGTTGGGTGTCGCTAGGATGCAAGCCGACGGTCGGTTCGTCGAGCACGTACAGCATATCGACCAAGTCCGAGCCGAGCAGATTCGTCAGGTTGACTCGTTGGGCTTCGCCACCACTGAGGGTGTGCATGGTGCGAGATAAGGTCACGTACCCAAGACCGACCTCTTGAAGGTACCTCAATCGCGAGAGGACCTCGGTCAGTCCCCGTTGGATTCCCAGGTGTTTGTCGGCGGGGAAGTTGCCCAAGCCGTCCTCGAGCGATTGCATTCTCTCGGCGAGTTGATCGATCGACTCTTCGGTCCAGTCCTGAAAGGAGGTTTGCTCGAATCGATACGCCAAGGCCGCGCGGGAGAGCCGTTGGCCTCGGCAGGTCCCACAGCTTCCGTAGGACTTCCATCGGGTGAGAAAAACCCGAACATGCATCTTGTATTTCTTGCGTTCGAGCCAAGCGAAGAAACCTTGCAAGCCACCGAAACGGTGCTTGCCGGATCCTTGTTCAATCAGCTCCCAGTCCTTCTTTTTGAAGGTCTCGACCGGCTCATCCAAAGGCAGGTCAAAATCGGGAGCAAGTTCGATCAGTTCCTGCAGTTCGTGGTTGTAAGCAGGGGTTCGCCATGGAGCGATGGCTCCTTGGCGAAGGCTCAGCGACTTGTCCGGTACGATCTTGTCCATATCGAGCGTCGAGGTTTCGCCAAACCCGGTGCATTCGGGACAAGCTCCGATGGGGCTATTGAAACTAAAGAGCCTCGGTTCGGCCGGTGGAACGACCCATCCGCAGCCCGCGCACCGAAGCTCGGAAGAGAACGTGAGGGGTTCAAACCGCGAGCCATCGATTTCGATGCTGCTTGCAGTCGGGCTTGCAGTCGCTTCAGACTCGACGAACACAATGATCTGTTCGGGACTTCGCTCCAGCGCCAGTTCGATCGATTGGCGAGTCGAGACCTCGATCGAAGGGCCGATCCGAAACCGCTCGATCGCAACATAGGCTTGGCCTGCCTTAGGAAACGCGGTGGAGAGTTTTTTCTTGTCATCGGAAAGTTCGATCGTGGTGCCTTGAACGATCAATCGGATCCATCCTGAGGTTTGCAGTTCGAAAAGGAGTTCCGAAAGCTGGGACTTGGTGGTCCAAGTCAAAGGAAAAGCGAGGATGGCTCGGGCTTTGGGGAGTCGTTCGAGGTGTTCGACGACGCGGTCGGCGGTGAACGATTCGATGGGCAAGTCGCAAACGTTGCAGCGGGGCTTGGAGATCAGCGAGAAGACGACTCGAAGCGGTTCGAGTAAATCGCTGGCGGTTCCGACGGTGCTTCGATTGTTTCGCGAGCGATCCGAGCGGGTGACGGCTAAGGTAGGAGGGAGATTTTCGAGCCGATCGAACTTGGGTTTATCCAACCGCGCGAGGAATTGTCGGGCGTAGGCCGAGAAGCTTTCGATGTATCGGCGTTGGCCTTCGGCGTAGAGGGTGTCGAGGGCTAAGGAGGTTTTTCCGCTGCCGCTGACTCCGCAGATGACCGTCAGTTGATGCAGGGGGATGTCGATATCGAGATGCTTGAGGTTGTGTTCGCTGCCGCCGCGAAGCTCGATGCTTCGCACCTCGCCCCCCCGCTGGGGCTTGTCCGCTTTAGATCGAGACATTCAGGAATCGAAGCAGCGAGACGGTCCAACCGATAGCCAGGAACAGAATGCTCAGGATAGCGACATAGACCCAAAGTTTGGTCGTCGAACAGCAGGAGGCGACTTCTCGGGGTGGATCGAGCCGTTGGGAGATCCAGTGTTCGAGCTGTTTTTCGTTCTGGAACCAGCAGCATTGGCTCAATTCGATCAGTCCGTATTCGATCGAGAATTCGAGAACGCCGAATTCGAGCTTTCGACCGGTCCCGGATTGCAGTCCCATGGCTTCGAAGCACCAGATTTGTCGTCCGAAGGCGTTTTCGGTTTCGTCCTCGAAGTAGTAGGGACGGAGGTTTTCGATGCGTGAGGATTTGTCGCAAGATTCGTGGAACTTCAGCTCCCTGAGCGCATGCTCGGTGACGGCTTGCCAAGTCTTCCTTGGGAACTGAATATGTTCGACGGGAGGTCGCACGATTGGATTCCTTCTTACCGAGTCCTAGCTACCGTCGCCTTCTATCGCGGACGTTTCAATGGGAGGCGACGGTCGACGCGGGCGATACTATAGTATAATTCTGGGTAAATACCAAAGGCATGTTTCAGGTCCTTTCCTGCAGACCCGCGATTTTTTTCAGGGGGCAACGACCCGGTGTTCGAAAGAAAAAGCCTCAAGTGGCCGATTTTGGTCGCGATTTTGATGATCGTCATGCTTGTGGGGCTGACCATTGGCTGGGTCCTGCTGAACGTCTTTAGCGCGTTGGACGCGGAAAAAACCAGCCGGTCGGCAATCTACTGGATTCTGCTGAGTGTCGGTGCGGTTTTCTTTGCCTGCTTGCTCGCCGGTGTGATCCTCTATTTGATTTGGCTCATTCAAAACATCAACCTAAACCGGCGTCAAAGCAATTTCATCGATGCGGTAACCCATGAGCTCAAGACACCGATCGCTTCGCTCAAGCTCTATCTTCAGACGCTCAACCGCCGCGACGTCCAGGGTCCTCAAAGACAAGAGTTTTATGCGACGATGATGGAGGATGTCGATCGGCTCGATCGGCTCATCAATCAACTGCTCGATGTGGCAAGGCTCCAGCGCGACAAGCAGGACTTGGATGCCAAAGAATGGGTCTCGCTCCGAGAGCTTGTCGAAGAATGCGTCTCGCGCTTGGCCAAACAGCATTCGGTCAGCACCGACCTTTTTCGAATGGAGATCG
Source organism: Planctomycetota bacterium (assembly GCA_003671195.1). Taxonomy (GTDB): domain Bacteria; phylum Planctomycetota; class Planctomycetia; order Pirellulales; family Pirellulaceae; genus JBKCUI01. The sequence goes on along the minus strand of QWPJ01000041.1, from coordinate 29,814 downwards.
AGGATTGCCAAGTGCTGGCTCATCGAATCGACATCGACGTGCTGCTGGGCAATCTGCTTGATAATGCGATTAAATACTCTGCGAAGGAGCCCGAGATCGAGATTCGAATCACCTTTCAAAACGATTCGGCGTTGATTGCCATCAGCGACAACGGACAGGGGATCCCGAGGCACTTGCGACGCAAGATATTTTGGCGGTTTTATCGGGCCGGCGATGAGCTCGAGCGTCGCAAGCCAGGGGTGGGATTGGGGCTGTTCTTGGTCCGATCGATCGTCGAGCGGCTCAAGGGTTCGATCGCCGTCTCGGAGCGGATTGAGCAACCCGGAGCGACGTTCCTGGTGACGCTTCCGGCTCGACGCGAGCCGTCCGGCGACATTGTTTAACCCGCAGCCAACGGCGAGGAAGTTGCTAGTACAAGGCTAAGTGCAATAGGGATGCTCGGGGGGGCGATAAGAGATCGAAACACAGAGGCACAGAGAGCACGGAGAGGAAAACGGGAGGGGGGGACCGAGAGAAAGCGTGACTTTAGACCTCCGGCGATTTCGTTTAACCCGCAGCCAACGGCGAGGAAGTTGCTAGTACAAGGCTAAGTGCAATAGGGATGCTCGGGGGGGCGATAAGAGATCGAAACACAGAGGCACAGAGAGCACGGAGAGGAAAACGGGAGGAGGGACCGAGCCTTAGCTAAGGGCTTCGATGAGTAGATCCAGTGTCCATTCGACTGCCATGGCTTGAAATTCGCTTCGCAGGTGGGGGTAAGTTTCACTCGCGGAGTCCTTTTTCGAAGCACTCGCGGGGCCGTTTTCTGAGCGTAGGGAGGCGAGGTTTGGTAGCAGCGCATCCTTGGTCCAGACTCGGAAATCCACACTTCGGACCAAAGCGACGAAGATTCGGCGGTTTAGATGCGCTGGGGCGTCGGGCCCAAAGTGGCCCGTTACGGCCAAGGCAAAGTCCGCCTCCGGCGTGTGTGCGAGCACCTGACGGGCTAGCAATTGGCTGGTCTGGGGACTGACGGAGCCTATTTCGGGATCGGCCAGCATGGCCGGATCGAGACCGAGCCACTGCGTTTTGGAATCGTTGCGGTAGACGACCATCGAACCGCAAAAAACCTCGGAAACTCCAGGCACAACGGTGAAATTTGCAGCTACGGCCCCACCGGTGCAGCTTTCTGCAAACACAATTCGCTTGCGGGATTCGCGAAGTAGCCTAATCACTTCGAGAACTTTCGTGTAAATTTTTGCTTGCGATGTCCTTTCCACCCAACGTTTCTCCTTCGAATGACCAACACGAGACAATGGCGATTCCTCCAAAGAACAGCAAAGCACACCCGGTTCTAGGAACCAATCTACCCGCGTTCTGTTTCGATACCATCCAAGAACTGTCCCATTATGCCGCCCACATCGTGGCTGGATTGATCCGAGAAAGGGCTGCGTTAGGCCAACGAACCGTCATCGGCTTACCGGCCGGTTCGACGCCACTGACGACCTTCCGCGAATTGATCCGCTTGCACCGCGAGGAATCGCTCGACTTTAGCAGTGTCGAATTGTTTCTGCTCGACGAGTACTATCGACTGCCGGCCAACAGCCCGCAATCGCACCAAGCTTGGTTGCGAGAGCACTTGACCCAGCATGTGAACCTGCCGGCCCAGCAAATGCATTGCTTGGATGGCAACATCGCCGAAGAGTTGCTCGATGCGCATTGCTTGAGATTCGAAGAGTCGATCGAACTGTGCGGTGGTTTCGATCTGGTCCTCCTGGGCATCGGAATGAACGGCCATATCGGATTCAATGAACCGTTTTCGTCGAGGCGCAGCAAGACCCGACTCTGCACGCTCGATACAGTCACCCGACGGGGTGTTGCCAGCGACTTTTTCGGAGAGGACAACGTCCCGAGCGAAGCCTTGACGGTGGGTTTAAGCAGCATTCTGGACGCTAGGCGCATTTTGCTCTTGGCACTCGGAGAGCATAAAGCCAAGGTGGTCGCAGAGACGCTCGAAGGGGCACCGACCGAGCGGCTTCCCGCGTCGTTGCTCCAGGATCACCCCGATGTAAGGGCTCTAATCGATACGCCCGCGGCGGCTTACCTCAAGGATGTCGCAACTCCATGGCTCTTGCACCATGTGCTCTGGACCGAGGGGTTGACCAAGCGAGCCACGCTTTGGCTTTGCCAGCAAACCGGCAAGCCGCTCCTGAAGCTTACCGACGAGGATTTCCGAAACAATGACTTGCACGAACTGTTGTGGAAACAAGGCTCTGCGGAGAAGATTTCCCAGAAGGTCTTCGGTTGGATGATGAAAACCATCGAACCGCACCCGGCAGGTAAACAATCCAAAACCGCCCTATGCTTTAGCCCCCACCCAGACGATGACGTCATCAGCATGGGCGGAACGCTGATCCGTCTGATCCAAGACCAGCATCAGGTGCATATTGCCTACATGACCTCCGGAAACATCGCGGTATTCGACCACGATGCGCGCATGGTCGCGGATTTGGTCTGTGAGTACAACAAATTGTTCGGGATCGATAGCGACAAGTCCACGCAGATGGCCCACGCGGTCCGAGCCGATATCGAACGCAAATCCCCCGGCCAACCCGACTCCGAGTCGATCTTGAATATCAAAGGACTCATCCGTAGAAACGAAGCCCGAGCCGGGGCGCTTTCCATCGGCTGCCCTGAGTCCAATCTGCACTTCCTCGACCTGCCATTCTACCGAACCGGTACCATCGCCAAAAAGCCCGTTGGGCCCGAAGACATCGCCATCATCGATGAACTCCTGAGACGCTTGAGGCCTGATCAGATCTACGTCGCTGGCGATTTGGCCGACCCACACGGCACGCATCGCGTCTGCGCCGAGGCGATCTTTGCGGTACTCCTCGATTGGAAGGCCCGAGGCGAGACGCTCCCGGAAGTCCTCCTGTACCGCGGAGCTTGGCAGGAATACCCCCTTCACGAAATCGAAATCGCTGTGCCCCTTAGCCCCAGCGATCTGGCCCTAAAACGCAACGCGATCTTCATGCACGAAAGCCAGAAGGACAAAGCGCTCTTCCCCGGAAGCGATCCAAGGGAGTTCTGGCAACGAGCCGAAGACCGCAACCGAGGAACCGCCGACAACTACAACAAACTCGGACTGCCCGAGTACTTGGCCATCGAAGCCTTCGTGCGATGGAAAGGCCTGCCGATCTGAGCGGAAAATAGGACGTATACGACGGATAGGACGTATAGGACGTATAGGACGTATAGGACGTATTTTTTCTCTGAGAAGTGTTGGTCCTGGCTTCGCTATTGATTTGAGCTCTTCTTTTCTGCTATCTGCTCTGGCTTGCGGTTTCCCGAACTTCGAAACGACACCTGCCAAAATGGGATGCAGATGACTGGCAATCCATCGATTCTTTTGAGCTCGGTCGCTTGGCTACTCTTGACCATAGACCTAGCGTTTTGCCAAGCCGAGCCGGCCACCGTTCAGCTTAAACTCAACGAAAACTCCCTCGATCCACAGGTCATCTTGGCCGGCTCGATCGAGCCGGCCAAGGAACTCACTCTCCCGGCCAACCAGCCCCCTTCTTTGCTCAGCGAACAAGCCACAGCACCGGAGCTGCAAGAGGGACTCATCCCCCAGGTTTACTACCTCCAAGCCCCAGCCCCTAGCGTGCTGAGTTCCAAAGAGCCCGTCGGTGGCGGAGTGCTATTGCAAAGCGGTGCCGGACAGCTGAGAGTCTCCGGCGCCGTTTCGCTTTTGGGCGTCTACGGCTCGGACCGGACCTATGTTCCATGGACTCCACTTTTCATGCTGCCCCCGTCCCTCTTTGGAGGAGATACTCGGACGTTCGAAGCCCATGCGAGGCAATCGAACTTGCAGTTTGTCTATAGCGGTCCCGAAGTCGCCGGCTGGCAGACCGGTGCGTTTGGTAAGTTCTACTTCACCAGCTCGAGCCTGACATCGGATATCTATGGTTTCATGCCTATCGTCACCTTTGGCGAAGTTCGCAACGAGCACTTTCGATTCGCTGCAGGGCTTCAACCCGACCTGTTTGCACCGCGCGATCCGGTCGTTATCCCGATGACCCTATTGGGGGGTACGGGAAACGCAGGGACTTTCCGGGGGCAACTCCGGGCAGAAGCGTTCTGGAAACCGACCGATGCGTTCCAAGCTACCTTGCAGACGGCCTTAAGCGATCCGATCTCGACGGTACTGATCGATTCGAGTCGGCGGACGACCGAATCCGATGGCATTCCGAACTTCGAGGTCCGAGGGGTCATGGGCTTAGGAGAAATCGAGCCCCTAGCCGGTGGCCGCAAAGAACGACCCTTGGAACTGGCCGTGGCCGGATTGGTCGGTCGGATCCGAAACGCGCAAATCCTCTACAGCCTTGACGATATCGACCCGAACATCCCTATCCGCTCGATCATCGATATCGGTGGCATGTCGGTCGACGCCAAAGTCAATTTGACCGATCGGTTGGGGGTCATCGGCGAGGGGTATTTTGGCCAAGGCCTTGGAAATTACGCCGGAACCATCTTCCAGACGTTCAACTCCCAGACCTTTCAGGCGATACGCGGCCAAGGGGGATTCTTGGAGGCTTTTTTCTACCTGAGCAATCGACTTCATCTGCACATGGGCTACGGCATCGATGCGGCTTTGCGTCAGGATTTGCCAGTGGCTCCCAGCGCCATTGCGAAAAACTTAGCCTATTACGGCTGCTTGTTCTGGGACATCACCCCAGCGATTCAGTACGGAGTTCAGGTCGACTACCGAGATACCGATTTTGCCGTTTTAGACGACAATACAGGCTGGATCGTCTACAACCAATTCGCCATCCGTTTTTGACCCGCTTGAGCTTGATTCAACCGAACATCACGCTATACTTGCCCATCTCAAAGCGAGATTTTGCCTTGGCAAGGAACCATCAAACTCTTCAAAGCCGCACAGCGGCGTGATGTTTCTTACCGGGGTCGTAGCTCAATTGGTTAGAGCACCGGACTGTCGATCCGGAGGTTGCGGGTTCGAGCCCCGTCGACCTCGCTGTTTTGGGAATCTGTTTTCGTTTGGCCCCTGATGAAACTCTTCAGACACAGACGCCCTTCGCTCAAAACCGTTCTGGGCGTGACCAAGGCCAAGAAACGCCTCAAGAAGGAGTTGGGGATCACCGCCCTTTTGAAGCCGGTTCGGTGGTGGGGTAGCGCCAAAAGGACCGCCAAGCGTCGGATCGGTTACGAGTCGACTCCCTGGCGGATCGCTCGCAACGGAGTCCCGAGACCCGGCGGTTGCCTAGTGTCCTTTCTGACATTTTTCGCGGGAATCCTAGGACTTTTCGGCATCGCCATGCTAGCGTCCATTTTCTGCCCGATGGCATAGACAACAGGACCTAAATCGGTGCCAGGCACCCGGCGCGCCGCTGCTGGAAGAAAGGAATGCAAAGGCGCGAAGACGCAAAGGTAGAGGATCTCGCGCAGAGATCTGGCTTGGTAGCAAAAGATCCGGCTGCTAACCTCACGCTTCAGGTATGCTCCACCCAACCGCTTGGCCCCCCTTCTTCCACCGGGGCTTTGGCCGGGGAGTAAGGAGCCCCAATCGGTACCAGGCACCCGATGCGAAGCCAGGCCGGATGCTAGCAATCAGGGCCCCAAATCGGTGCCAGGCACCCGGTGCGGCGCCAGGCCGGATGCTAGCAAAACTCAGCCCGGCGGCCCCTCAAACAGGTGCCAGGCACCCGGCGCGGCGCCAGGCTTGATGCTAGCAAACAGGAGCCCACATCGGTGCCAGGCACCCGGTGCGACGCCAGGCTGGATGCTAGCAAACAGGGCCCCAAATCGGTGGCAAGAAGCCGGGGACAGTCCCCGCGCTGTTTGTGAAGGGCATCACCCACAGCGGTTCCTAAGATGCATCCTAATATCGCCTTCTCATTCACTATTAACCTGTTTACCTGCCACAGTTTGATCCTCGATTTCGTACTGCCTCAATTCTAGCGACTTACTAACCGAGATAGCCTAACCGAGATAATTGGGGTTGGCGTCGCGAGATCGGAAAACGCATCTTGTACAGGGCGTGGACTCTAAGCAAAGTGTCCTTTCGGTATGAAGCATTGAGAAAGTAACAGCATCATAACGTGGATTTCCTCGGATTTCAGGGTGATATTTGTGACGCACTGACATGGATTCTTTCGCCGATCTGCTAGACTGAAACGATGGATACAGTTTACCTTGAAACATCCATCGTTAGCTATCACTTCCCTCTCTGATACGAACCCCATTCTCCTGCACTATCCATAAGTTTCCAGAAAGTTGCTCTCCTCCACCAAGCAATGGAAGGAGCCTACCCAGCAAAGCAAGAACATCGGGTTTCGATTGTGTTCGGGGCCTAAGAATAATGAATCCTGCATGTGCTGCGGGCGGGTATGTCCGGATATCGGAAAAGTCGAGGTCCAATGTGATGAGTGCTCGTTCTTCCGCCCGGCAGACGCTGGCAACTTTTAAGTCCGGTTGGCCGACCATTTCCGGATCGAAAATGGTCATCGCATCATGGTTATTAGCTCGTAGGATTTCGGCAACGTCGATTGGCAAATTTTCGTCGACCTTGAAACGCATTTATCCTACTCCTGGCGTAAGCGATACAAATCGTTCACGCACAAGCTCAGCAGCGTAGGAAATGCAGCCATCGATATCTTCGTTTTTTAATGATGGGTAGCTGCGAAGAATCTCCGATCGACTAAGACCCGATGCGAGATTATCCAAAACAACTGAAACCATTATGCGAGTTCCTTTCACGCAAGCTTTTCCGTGACACACCATCGGGTCTACCGATATGCAATCTTGCCATTTCATAGTGTTGCTCCCACTTGATCCTTCTTCACAACAAACCTCACTCTATTCATTTTACCTCAAAACTCGAAAGCAGTTGAACAGACGTTAGTTTCCCCCAGATTCCGACGACTTGGGGATTACGGAGGAACTCAGGGCAAGGCGGAAGCCGTTGTTGCCGTACCGGCCCGAGGGGATCGTCAATTCACGATTATTGGACCCGCAAAGCGAGACTGGGTAGTTATCTTCGCGTGATCCGAGGCAGCTTTTGGATCAACGATGCCGCGGATTGCCTGTCGGCGGTCCGTAGCCGTAGCTTCATGGGGGAGCGCGATTCCCGCCACATCACCATCCGCGTCGCCCTGAGTCCCTCTGGAATCCCCCCAATCCCCGTGGGCATACAAAAAGAGTGGCCCGAAATGGTATTGAAGGCACATGAGGTCGCGCAGTGCGGACGCCCTGCGACCGAGCAGTGCCGTATACCGCCGAGCTAGATTGTAAAGAGCACGCGGCAATGCACCCAGCTCGCAAAATTTTTCTGGGCAAGGTTAGCCAAGAACGCGGGGATTGTCCCCGGTTATTCCAAGAAGAAAGAACAGGGGCCCCAAATCGGTACCAGGCACCCGGTGCGGAGCCAGGCCGGATGCTAGCATACCGTCAGCCCAAATGGTGCCAGGCACCCGGTGCGGAGCCTGGTCCCCGATGAGCGGTTTCCTGGTGGAAGGCCAATGATCGATATCGCAACCGAGATTCTTCAGTCCCTACAGGCTCGAAACGGTAAGTGTATCGGAACGGAGGAAATCTCTGTGATCCATCCGTTACCCTGGGATATTCGTACCAATACCGCTGGGTACTCGGTCATCGTCGATGCTACCGGAACCGAAGTCTTGCTCGCCTTCGGGGAGGATCCGCAGACAAGTAGGGCGGTGGCGGAGTTTGTGGTTCGCTCGTTGTTAAGTTACTCCCGCCCGTAATCTTCCGTCTGCGTCAGAAGAGTTTGAAAACTCGATTCAAATTGGCAGACGTGCTCGCCATCGACTTCGATAATCGACGCTGATGAACGCTAATTGGTTTCCAACTAGTTTTGCCGGTATCAAGACCGACTGACTGTAAGCGGAAAAGCGCTCTGCTTTCCACTCTCTGAAATCTACTTTTAGCCGCAAAGCGGCTTGTCGAGTTCTCAAAAGCACTTTTCAGGAATGTCTTGCAGTGCTGGAGAGTTGCGAGGGATTGAAGTATCACTATTTCGGCAACCTCGCTTACCCAGCGGTTTCAAGAAGCGATTCCTAACTTTCCCCGAAGCTCCGAAATGAACACTTCGTTTGTTCCAATTTGCCTAGACTCACCGCTTGTTGGATCGTCCCAATAAAGATCAATAACAGGACATTCCTTTATGACAAGTCGCACTTCGGCTGAAATCCCTTGCGGCTCCAAAGAACCGAGTATCCTTGAAGCAGTACAGCACAAAGACGCAATTCGCGAGCCTAAGTATGGTGCCGCTATTGCCGCAACTCGATTCGGATCGAGTTGCGCGCAGAGCTCTAGCAGGTAAACAGAATGGTATTCGTCTGCGTTCCGTAGCAATGAAGCGATCTTGTCATAGTCAACACCACTCAACATCTCGGAACCATGAGCAAGCATTCGTGAAGCGTACTCATCCAAAGGCGTTCCATTCATCGACTGGAACTTCGTAAGGTCGAAGACTTCGACGGTCATTTGAACAACCTGACTACTTTCCCAAGTGCATCGATCTCACAGAACCCGTAGAACTGCTCTACGCCTTTCCGGCCTGCAGCTCCCACGCAACGTTATGCATCCTAACGACATAAACTTGTCCATCAACGACCAATGCAGTGAATCTTCCCGCCGGAAGATGAGTCGAAACTACCGCTTGCTTGCCAACGAATAGGCTTGCTGGCGTGAAGTGCGGATTGAGAATCCGGAGGTTCGGTCCCTTAATTGGGCACGTATTATGCACCACCAATCCCAGTTCGCCGACTTGGTACACGTGCTCGCCGTGGACTTCGATATTATAGACCGGCTGGGAGACCCGCGAAAGCGTGACGGACAGAACGACCGCAAGACCATCAAGTCCTTGGAGCCTCTCACCGTCGGTTAGCTCAGCTAGTGGCACCCATTCCTGGCGATCGACTGACCAGACCGGGTGGATGGTCGTTCCGGTGATCGTTTCGACAGTGCCATCAGCACCGAGCACATCCACGCAGGCCACAACGTGGACTTCGCGGGTGACAAACCGTGCCGATGCCGCCATTATAGTCATGTTCCAAGGAATTGGTCGGAGCGACTGGCCACCATCGCTTCCCTCTGCGGTGATCGAAAGCTTGCCCAGGTCGCTTGGTCGGGCTCAGGTTGCGGATCGACTTCGAAGCGGTTGGGGTTCTTGGTCAGAACCCGCGATCCAATCGGCACCGATTCGATGGGGACCTGTAGCTGCGAGCGGGTCGCTGGCGATGCGTAACGCTCGGGTGCGAGCCATGGTGTTTCCTGGGACGGCTCATCGAGCCAGCTTGGTTTCGAACAGAGAGAATCCGTTGAGGTTGATTGGCCTGGGGGTCTCGATACGGTGACGAGGGTGCCTTGGATGAAGCAGCCACTGAGATCCACTACCGAAACAGCCGGGATCTCTGCGGGAGATCCACTACCTTTGCGTCTTTGCGTTTATTTCTTCCAAACAGCCGGGATCTCTGCGGGAGATCCACTACCTTTGCGTCGTTGCGCTTATTTCTACTAGAGAGCACCTTCGTTCCTCACGCCCTATTGCAGTGACTTTACGCGAAGAAAACGACTCCTCCATCCGCTCGCCGATGCACGCAGCGGAATCTAGATTGCCACTGAGAATGGTGCCTAGTTCGGCGGATCAAACGCACCTTCGCTCGTGAGCATCCGGATGGTGGGCGACTCGGTCTCTTCGAGCTCGCTCAGTGCGTCTTGGGGATCGGCCGTTTGGAACAGCGGACTGCGCTTCTGGACCAGCTTGCGGGTCGATGTGGCTATCCCCTGTGTGACGGCCTGCTGCGCATTGATCGGTTGCGTTGTCCTCATCGAGACGATCGCACTGGTTTTCATGAACTCCGATCGAACCTCCGGTGAGATCTTGCTCAGACGCGAGCCGACCTGCTGCAATCCTTGCGGATTGACTCTAGCGGTCTGCGAAATCTGCGACAGAAAACTGGCACACTCCACAAAGTTCTGGTCGGCGGTTTTTCCGACCAACGGACCTAGCGTCCTGACGACCAAATCCGCTCCGGCATTGTCGAGCCGCATGAACGCGTCCATCCAGGCGACCATTCCCGGTCGTCCGTCGGGCAGTTTTACCGGACGGTTGTGCAGCGCCACGACGCATTGGCCACGTAGCTCCCTCGGCCAGAGCCCACCTTCATAAGCTCCGTCGGAATGATAAATGTGGAGCGTATCGCTTCCGTAGATCAGATCCATTTTGCACGTCGTACCGGCTCCGTCGTTCCCGATGAGCTTGTAGTCTCCGACGCGATTCAAGCTGACTTTGGTGATCCCCATCAAATCCCAAATGTTGACGACCACCTCAGGATGCCGGACCAAGAACCGGAACATGTCTGGATCGCTCTCGAGAGTCTGCGAGGGCATGCGCCGGAAATAGCTGACGTCATCGACCACGGTACGAATGCGTTGGGAGGCATCCGGAGTCAGTTGCTGAAAGGGGAGACTTTTGATCGCTGTGGTCCGAGTCTCACGCGTGCTCGAGCCTTCTTCAAATTCCTTACTACCGAATATCTGCTGCTGGCCGAAACCTTGCTGGCCATAGGACTCCACTGGCATCGTCAAACCGCAACAGAAAGCACCCCACGCGATGGCGAAAGCCATAAGGCGATGCCTAAGCGTCGAACGTATCGCGACGTTGAAAATCGGTTGCATCGATAGTCCTAGTCCCGAGTCAACCCGGAACGCTTGGAGGATGGTTTATTGGGTGATGCCCCTGCCCCATCCTTGAGAATCCCCCCCAAGGACATAAAAAGTCCACGCGCAGGCCATCACCTAGGGGTGTCCATCGGCATCTGTGCGTACAAACCCAAGCAGATCTAGGGATTTTCCAAGCCAACTGCACCAAGTACGTCGGGTCGAACCCGATCTTTACGCACCGAAATCCCCTTGTTTTCGTATAATCCGGAAAACCTTGACCAAATACCCCACTTTTCCAGAGCTACTTATGACGGGTTTCTTCCGGCTTGTTCATGACCATCCCAAAGGGCTCCTTGGCGGCCCAACGGGTATCCTCCTAGCGACGGGTATCCTCCTAGCTTTGGGGCTCCTTGGATGCGAACCGAACAAAAACACCGCAAACCCCGACGCAGCGAAAGCCGCCGCGTCGGCTAGCCAAACCCCTTCGTCGGCCGCTGAGGATCCAGCGAGCCTGACGCTAGCCCCCACGGCCGCGGCTCGAAGCCTCCTGGCCGAGTGCCTCAAGACCTACCGCTCGGCGGAACGCTACCAAGACGATGCTCGTTTGGTCATCCAAGGAGCCTCGAACCTCACGCTCCCAATGAAAGTGGCTTGGGAAAAACCCAACCGCTTGGGCCTCCAGACCGGATCGCTCCAGGGGCTCTGGACCAGCACGACTTGGGAAGCTCAAAGTCGCGGCACGGTCAACCCATTCCCTAACCAACGCCTCGTTAGACCCTTGCCAGCGCGCATCGATCTAGATTGGATCGGCGACGATACTATGGGCGGCCTGCTGGTCGATCCCATGACCAAACCCATCCAACTCGAACTGCTGCTATCAAATGATTTGACCGAACGTCTCGCCAGCAACGATTCGATCCTTAAGGTCCTCGAACCCATGGGATTCGAGCAGGTCCGCTGCGAGCGTATCGCCGTCGAGAAGCAGATCGACTCGCAGTCCCTGCGCTGGGTTTTGTGGATCGATCCGCAATCCAAGCTCCTGCGGAAAATCGAACTTCCCCCACAGTTCTATTACCCCGGCGCAACGGCCGATCAGCTCTCGGGCATCACCTGTTCGATGGAACTCTCCGACGCCCGTACAGATGAACCGATCGATTGGAGCCAATGGCAGATGGCAAGCTCCTCGCAGGAGGTGCAAGTCGCACGGTGGGTCGCGCCACCTCCGATCGCATCGACACCCATTCTCGGTAAGGTGATCGATCCGATCGATTTCAAGGACTCCAACGGGGCGATCTTGCTCGATACTGCCGAGCCTAAGAAACCTTTTCAAGTGCTTCTTTGGATCGAGGACCAAGCCGAAGCGCGAGCCCTTCTGGACGATCTTTTGAACGTCCGCCGGATCCTTTTGGAAAAAGAACTCGCGCCCTCGGGCAATATCCTTCTGGTGACCTCTGCCAAAGACGCATCCGGATTGCGGGAAAAACTCGCCGCATGGAATTGCGATTTGCCCCTGGCCGTCGATAGCGACGACGCTTTGCACAAGGCCTTTGAGGTCCGTCGCTCTCCGGCGATGATTATCCTGGATCGCGCTCGACGCGTCCAAGTCGCCGAGTACGTCGTCACCCCGCAAGCCATCGCGTCGATCCCTGAGCTTCTGAGCAAGCTCCGTAGCCAACAGGACCTTGCAAGCCGACAGCTCCAGCAAGACCTCGATAACCAATCCCGTTTCGTCGCGGCCCTGCATCGCGTAGCTCTGGATAAAGAGCAGACGGCCAAGCTGCCTGAAATCACCGAATTCCCGTTCGCAATGTTCGGCATGCGCAGGGACTGGAAAATCCAACTCGATGCACCCCTGGTCAGCGCCTCGGGGGTCTGGTATCCCCAATCGAGCTTGAACGCCCAGAGCGTACTATCGCCAAACGCGATTTCGATCGCAACGCTCGACGAAGACGGATTGCTCCAGACTTTTGCCGTCGATGGGACCAAGAGACTCTGTGCGAAAATCGACCCCGATCTGGCCGATGGAGCCAAACGACTCATCACCTCCGTCGATCCCTGGACCCATCAGTGGATCGCCGTCGTCCCCGAGGGCTTGCCTCGGTTCTGGATCGCGCCGAGCCAACCGGTAAACAATGCGCCCGTACTGGCGACAGCTTACAACACCCAAGCGGCCGAGACTCCTGTGTGCCACGCTTGGTTCCCCCAGCAACTCTCCGCGCCGGAGTCCCAAGGGACTTCTTCCGTTGAGTCGAAACTTGCGATCGCAACGAGCGAATCGAGGCTGATGATCATCAACCCGATCAATGAGCAACGACTCGATGGAACGTTTCGAGAACCCCCGGTGGCTTTCGTTCCAGGACTGACCACCGAGGGCTCAATCGGCGAGTGGGATGTCCTTTATAACGACGGTAGCCTTCACAAAATCTCCAACCTGAACATCGCCAGCCAAGACGCCTCCAGAGCAGGGACGCTTGAAGCCCGCCTCGATCGGCTCGAGGTTCGCATCGCTAGCGGTAGCTGGCTCTGGGGCAACCATGGGAGTGCCCCGAGCCGAACCGTCGAGATGTTTCTGGGGAAACTACCAAGCGGCGAGACCGGGATCCTCGTGGCCAACCCCGCGCATCAAACCCTCGCCCGGCGCGCCCTGTGCGCCAGACCCGAGCAGGCTCGCTTGCTCGGAGCCACGCGGTTGAAAGACGGGACATTGATGGGCGTTGCCACAGGCCCTAGCCGGGTTTTGCACCTGTTCTCCGGTGATTTGAGACTCATCGATCAAGCCTCCTTGAACGCCCGAATCCTAGGTGCTTCCTTGGTCACTTGGCAAGACGACGTAAAGCTCCTGGTGGCCTTGGAACGGGAGATCAGTTGCTGGAGCATCGACGTGCCGAACGCTCCGGAGCCCAAGACCAACTCTACACCCTAAAACCGCACAAACCCGAAGATTCGCAGTCCCAATGGCCTTGATTCGGGTCGCACTCCCAAACGATGGGATTCGGGATGGATCCAGAGATTGTTCCTTGCATATCCCAAGTCGGATGAATACGATGAACGCCCGCCTAATAAGAAACATCCCTTGAGATTTTGCACCACTGAACTCTGCACCACTGCATCCTGCACCGGAGAACCGATGTCGATTAGATTTCCCATCCTAGCCATGAACTGGATCTTGGCGGTTGCTTTTTTTGCCGGTTCCCTTCAGGCTGAGATCATCCTCGTCGGAGGTTTTTTCTCAGGCAATGTCGACCGAGTCAACGCCACGACCGGCGCGGTCACTTTGTTCTCTCAAATCGGTGGCAGTGCCGACCCTTTTCCAGGAATTTCAGGGCTAGCCTATAACCCGATCAGCAACACCGTCTATGCCACGGCTCGGGTTTCAAAGCGCGTCTATCTGATCAACCCAGATAGCGGAAATGTCACAGGATTTCGCCAGCTCGGGTCCGAAGTCACCCCCGCGAGCATCACGGTCGACTCGAGTGGATTTGTCTACGTGGCAAACAACGGTGGAAACTCGGTGATCAAGTATGACTCGGGGTTGAACAAACTCGCGGAAATCAACATTCCAGATTTCGGGGCCGGGGCCAACCAGCCCAGCGGCTTGGCATTTGACCCCCAAGGCAATTTGATCATCTCGACCTTCGCCGGCGCAGGAGTCATCAAATACAATCCTTCAACGGACAGCTTCTCGAGCTTCAGCAGCGCCAATCCGGTGGCCAATGGCCAAGTGGCGATCGACAACGCGGGCAACGCGTACGTCGGTGGCGCAGCTTTCGCGAACAATGTCACCAAATTCGACTCTACCGGGGCGATCGTCGGCTCGATTGCGATCGACGAGTCGGTCTTGCCCAAGCCTCCGCAAGATTTCGCAAGCCCTGACTTTACCAGCCCGGCTGGAGTTACCTTGGATTCCTCAGGGAATATCATCGTCGCGGCGCTCGGAAGGACCAATCCGACCGCCCCAGCCGACAATTTCCAAAACAATGGTGGTGTATTTATTTTTTCCTCGGCGGGTAGTCTAATAGCCTCGAACGTTCAAACCACCCCCTACAGCTCTGCCTTGGGATTTACCGCTGTACCGGAGCCAACCTCTTTGCTTGCCACAGCAGCAGGCTTGGTGACTCTCGGCTGGCTTCGTCGACGGAAAACCCCAAACCCGCTAGCCTAAAAAACGACGATCCACACGTCTTGAGGAACCATTGATTCAAGCAGCCCGACCCGCCGATCGAAAGGACCTGCTCGGAGTCAAGGTTCGGCATCCGAGGGGCTTTACGCTTGTCGAATTGCTCGTGGTCATCGCGATCATCGGAGTTCTTGTTGGACTGCTGCTGCCGGCGGTCCAAGCGGCCCGAGAGGCCGCCCGACGGATGTCCTGTTCAAACAACATCCGGCAAATTGGATTGGCACTTCAGAACCATGAATCGGCCCTGAAGGCTTTTCCGCCAGGCTCCGTCGCCAAAGCGTACCGCGACGTACCGAGCACTCCATGGACCTTTTACCGTTGGTCCGCTTTGGCGATGCTCTCGCCCTACCTAGAAAACACCGCCGCCTACAACATCCTCGACTTGGACAAACCTCTGTACACCGTCACGTTTTCGGTCACTCCAGAGAACATCGCCGGTTCCCAAACCATCGTGCCGACCTTCCTTTGTCCAAGCGATGAGTTTCGACGATTGCATCCGAGCTTTGGTCCCACCAATTACGCGATGTGCTCCGGGAGCGGAACCAATGGCGGTTCTCCAAGCCTCGCCGATGGGCTCTTCTTCGTCAATTCAAGGATCCGAGCAGGCGATGTCAGCGACGGACTGTCCAACACCATCGCCGCCTCGGAGAGCATCCTAGGTGCGACCGGAAACACCCGAACCGATCCTCAAAACGCTTACCGATTCACCTTTGCCACCCCGCTGACGGCCCAAGCTTGCCGGCTCTCGGTGGCTTGGAACTTTGCCGATCCGAGAGGCTTTTCTTGGGTCAACGGCGAGTATCGCTCAGCGCTTTACAATCATTTTTTGCTCCCGAACGATCCGACCCACGATTGCCTTGGTGTTCGCATGACAGGCGGACCTGATACGATCTACACCCCGTTTGGATGGCGGACCGCACGCAGTCGCCATGCCGGTGGGGTGATGATCCTCAAAGCCGACGGTTCGACGACGTTTACCAGCGACCGCCTCGAGGCGGCCCTTTGGCGTGGGCTCTCGACGCGTCAAGGCGCTGAGGTCCTTACTGAGACCGTCGACTGAGACATTCGACTGAGACCATCGTCTCCCTCTGCGACCGTTTACCACTGATTTTCAACCTGCACATTCCCACCTAATCATCGATGAAACCTTGGGCCATCTACCACGAACACCAACATTGGTTTCGTCCACTTTTCGCTGAGCTCGATCGACGGGGGATCCCGACCGTCGCGCTCGATCCGCGCGCCCACTGGTACGATCCGAGCCAACGCGAATCTCCCTACTCCCTGGTCTTCAATCGCATGAGCCCCTCGGCCTATTTGCGAGGGGGGCTCCAAGGCACCTTTTACACCCTTCAGTGGCTACACCATCTTGAGAGCCTCGGCGTGCCGGTCATCAACGGCCTGGAAGCTTTCACCATCGAAACGAGCAAAGCTCGCCAATTGACCCTTCTTGAAAACCTTGGGCTCGGATACCCAAGGTCCCGAACGCTCAATCACCCGAGTCAAATACCCCAGGCCATCGAGGGGCTTCGCTTCCCGATCGTCTTGAAAGCCAACATCGGAGGGTCCGGTGCCGGAATCGTCCGCTTCGATACCCCCCAAGCGATCCTCGAGGCAGCCAACGACAACAAACTCGATTTCGGGATCGATCATACGGCACTGGTCCAGGAGTACATCCCTGCGCGCCAAGGTCACATCGTTCGCGTGGAATTGCTCGGGGGTAAGTTCCTCTATGCGATCGAGGTGTACACCAGCGGCGATTCGTTCAACCTTTGTCCAGCGGACATTTGCCAACGCTCCGACGGGGTCGAACTGGTCCGATCGGCCTGTCCGATCGATGCGCCCAAGTCCGGGTTAAAAGTCCAAGCATGCACCCCATCGGACGAAATCATCGCCGCTTGCGAAGCGATCATGTCCGAGTCGCACATCGATGTCGGTGGGATCGAACTGATGATCGATGACCGAGACTCAAGCGTCGTCTACTACGACATCAATGCGCTCTCGAATTTCGTCGCCGACCCAGTCAATGTCATCGGCTTTGACCCATTTTCGCGTCTAGCGGATTATCTTGTCGAGCGGTACGAGCGATCCCCAGCTCAGGCGTCCCCAGCTCAGGCATCACCAGCTCAGGCAAACCTAGCTCAGGCAAACCTAGCATGATGCGATTCGGATACTGGTTACCCGTCTTCGGTGGTTGGCTCAGGAACGTTCCCGACGAGGCCATGGAGGGGACCTGGGACTACTGCAAGCGGCTTGCGCAGCGGAGCGAACAACTCGGTTTCGACCTGAGCTTGATCGCCGAATTGAACCTCAATGACATCAAGGGGCCCGATGCCCCCTCGCTCGACGCCTGGTCGACGGCCGCTGCGCTGATGGCCCTGACCGAGCGCATCGAGTGGATGGTCGCCGTACGCCCCACCTTCCACGCGCCGGCACTGCTGGCCAAACAAGCTGCCAACATCGACCACATTGGAGGAGCGGGGCGATTGAGCCTCAACGTCGTATCGAGCTGGTGGCAAGACGAAGCCGAGAAATACGGCGTCGAATTCGAGCAACACGATCGCCGCTACCAACGGACCAGCGAATGGCTCGATATCGTCGATGCCCTTTGGAGCAAAGACGGAGTGGATTACCAAGGAGAGTTCTATCGGATCAAGCAATCGATACTCCAACCCAAGCCCCTGACGAAGCCAAGACCGACCATCTACGCTGGAGGCGAATCCGAATCGGCCAAGGAGTTGATCGCCTCGAAATGCGATGGGTACCTCATGCACGGCGATCCGCCCGAGCGCGTCGCACTGAAGATCCAGGATATGCGAGCCCGACGCGATCGGCTTGGACTTCCTCCCATGAAATTCGGTGTGGCAGCTTACGCGATCTGCCGAGACACCGAGCAACAAGCCGCCCAGGAAGTCAGCCGCATCACCGATGTGAAACAATCCGCCTCAGGATACCAAAACTACCAGCAATGGATCGCTGGGACTCAGTTGGAACGCCAAGTGAGCCTCGAAGACTACTCGGTGAGCAATCGCGGGCTCAGGGCCGGATTGATCGGTTCGCACCGACAAGTCCAAGACCGAATCGGCGAGTTCCAAGCCGTCGGAGTCGACCTAGTCCTGCTCCAATGCAGTCCTCAGATCGAGGAAATGGAGCGATTCTCCGAAAGCGTCATTCGGCACTTTGGACAAAGTGCCAGGGCAAGCTAGAATAGACAGTCCCCCACCCAACACGCCGCTGTTGCGTCCTCCATCCTGCCGCTGTAACGAAAATGTCCTCGATCCCCTGGTCGATCTCCGAAGATTCCTTGGACGTCAACTTCTCCGTCCCCCAGCTCCTGAGGCTCCGTTTTACCCGGGACTGTTTCGGAGCCGACTGGGAAAATCTCTTGCCCCTGTTCCACAGCGACACAGGCAGGGCCCGCATGCAGTGGTGGGTCGACCAATCGGTCGCCGACGCCCAACCCGAACTCATGCCGAGCATCCATCGCAGGCTCCAAGAGCATCGCTCCGACTTGGAATTGGTTTCGGACATCCACCTTATTGCCGGCGGCGAGCAAGTCAAGAACGACACCAAGTGCGTCGATCACATCTTCTCGACCATCGAACGAGACGGGCTCGATCGTCGATCCTACATCATGGTTGTCGGCGGTGGGGCGGTGCTCGATGCGGTTGGCTATGCGGCCGGGATCGCCCACCGCGGGATCCGATTGGTCCGATTCCCCACCACGACGTTGGCCCAAGCCGACTCGGGGGTTGGGGTCAAAAACGCGATCAACGCCTTTGGGAAGAAGAACTGGAAAGGGACGTTCGCCGTTCCCTGGGGAGTGGTCAACGATCAAGGGTTGCTTGCCAAGCTGCCAGATAGAGACTTCCGAGCCGGCTTTTCCGAGTCGGTCAAAGTTTCGCTCCTGAAGAGTCCTTCGGCGTTCCGCTTTCTATGCCAACATGCTAAGGATATCGCCGCTAGGGATTGGACGGCTGTGATGCCAGCGATCCGCTCGAGCGTGCTCATGCACTTGCACCACATCACCCACGGAGGGGATCCCTTCGAGATGCAGGAAGCCCGACCGTTGGACTTTGGCCACTGGTCGGCGCACAAGCTTGAGCAGATCACCCAGTATCGACTTCGACACGGCGAGGCCGTTTCGATCGGAGTGGCGCTCGATACGCTCTATTCGCATCTACAGTTCGGACTAGACCGTCACGACGCCTTGAGTGCCGTGCAAGCGTTGCTCGATCTGCACCTACCCGTTTACGATTCGGCCTTGGAATCCAATACGGTTTTCGAAGGACTCGAAGAATTTCGACAGCACCTAGGAGGGCGACTGACGCTGACGATGCTCAAGAGTCTCGGTCACGTGCAAACCGTCCATGAGGTCAACCAGCAGGTCATGGAGCAAGCGATCGATTGGCTAAGCGAGATCCACGCCAAGCAGTACGCCTTGCAACCTTCCTGAGAACCCGCTCGCTCCGTAGACCGCAAGTCGAAAGACATACCCAGGGCGGCGTCGTTTAAACCCGTGAGCCAACGAGCGCCAGCCGTTGGGCGATTTAACCAAGCCCGCCAGGAAGCTGCGTTTGGGCTTTGATCAAACGAGCAACGCCTCGTCGGCCCGTAAAATGGGACTCCGACCCGTTTGTGGATGGAAGCCACGCTATCGCGCGGGTGCCTTATCGCGCGGGGACTGTCCCCGGTTTCTTGTCATGGATTGTAGACAGGCGATTTCGTTTAACCCGTAGCCAACGGCGTAGGATTTAACCAATCCCGCCAGGACGCTGCGTCTGGGCTTTGATCTGACCAGCAACGCGTCATCCGCCCGTAAAATGGGGCTCCGACCCGTTTGTGGATGAACGCTACGCTATCGCGCGGGGACTTGTCGCGCGGGGACTGCGCCTGGTTTCTTGCCCTCGGTTTCTTGCCAGCTTAGACTGGGTGACGCGGGGACTGCCCCCGGGTGTGGGGTGGGGAATGCTAGCAAAGGAGAGGTTAGATGCGAGGGAAAGTTGCTTTGATTACTGGGTCGACTAGCGGGATCGGCCTGACTATCGCTACCGAACTCGCCCGCCAAGGTGCTGATGTCCTGCTCCACGGTCTTGGCCCCCATGAAAAAGCTCTCCATGATCTGAGTCTCCTGGGACCTCGCATCGCTTATCACCCCGCCGATCTGCGTTGCCCCGATCAAATCCAGGAACTCGTTGAATTCTGCTCGTCCCAACTCGGTCCCATTGACATCCTCGTTAATAATGCAGGAATCCAATTCGTAGCTCCCGTCGAACAATTCCCGACTCATCAATGGGATGATGTACTAGCCGTGAACCTCTCGGCACCCTTTCATACCACTCGACTCGCCCTGTCTTCCATGCGACTTCGTAACTGGGGCCGTATCATAAATATCGCGTCCGTTCACGGTCTTGTCGCTTCCCCTCTAAAATCGGCTTACGTTGCCGCAAAACATGGTCTTGTCGGTTTCACGAAAGCTGTCGCCCTCGAAACCGCTTCTACCAACGTCACCGTCAATGCAATCTGCCCAGGCTGGGTCCTAACCCCACTGGTCCAAAAACAAATCGATGATAGGGTTTCTAAAAGGAGCATTTCCCCGGCCGATGCTGCTATGGAACTTCTTGTCGAAAAACAGCCCTCCCTCCAATTTGTCACCCCACAACAAATCGCAGATCTCGTTGTCTTCCTCTGCTCTCCTCACGCAAACTCCATCCGCGGTGCCGCTTGGAATATCGATGGCGGTTGGCTCGCGCAATAGTCTCATCGCGCGGGGACAGTCCCCGGTTTCTTGCCAACAGGGGGGACGGTAGTGGTTGTGATCGTTACGAGGGATCATGCCTATCTACCCTGCTTACCTAGGGCAAATCAAGTGACTTTTTGGCTAGACCGGCTTAGAATGTCATCTGGGAAGTTTCTCGATCGAAACCAGGAGTTCTGCGGTGGTTATCAAAGGCACAGTTCACAACGGAATGATTCGCTTTGAAAACTCTGAACTGCCAGAGGGAACTCAAGTCCTAATCACACCCGTGCAAATTCCGATCGCGAAGGCTGTGAAAGAGGACAGTTTGGAACAGCTCAAGCGGGAGGTTCACCGCATTGCCTCTTTGGCTTCCGAGAGTGACACTGATGATGGTTTTTCAGGTGCCGATCACGACAAGCTCCTCTACGGAGGGGGAGTATGATCTTCGTTGACACCGGAGTATGGTACTCGCTTCTTGTACCTAAAGATCCGAGCCACCAAAAGACAGCGAAGTGGTTCGACGCGGTCGCGCAACCGATAGTTACAAGCGACTATGTCGTTGACGAGACCTTGACTCTTCTGTTGATGCGAGGCGAGCGTTCCAAAAGCTCTCATCAGCGGGATTGAGTTTTACCGACTGCACTTCGCATGTGGTCGCAGACGACTTAGGGATAAGAACGATTGCGTCATTTGATCACCACTTTCAGACCACCGCACGTTTCCAATTGGTTCCCTAGGCGCGATTACCCTTCATTTTTGGCTTCCAACGGCAAACACGCGACGCGATTTACTTTGGGACCGTACCGGGATCGGTGCCAATCTCGGGGCCTCTGGCTTAGCAGCAGGAGCCTTGGGTGGACGCCTTCGGATGTCGGCATCGCTAGCCAAAAACGCGGGGACTGTCCCCGGGTACTCAGTTACTTGGCGTACCTGGGGGCTCTACCCAAACGCCCCCGGGGCAGTTGTACCATCACCCGCGGGGATGCTAGACGGATCAAAACCACTCTAACGTGTGATAAATATTTCCTGTTGAGGGGTTGTTTCGCCATTGCGCTTGTGCAAAGCTGAATTGGGTGGATTCAGCGATGCCCCCTTTATTCAAATAAACTAGTAGAATGTCCAAGTCCGCTGCGAACAGAGCCAACCCATCACCGATCATTCGTGACGCTTCTTTGTATCCGCTTGTTCTTGCCTGGATATACCAACTCGGGTTGTTGCTGCTCTTGCTATGTCCATTCGTCTCTTTGTCGTGCACAGACCTAAACTCCAGTTACAAACGCAAGCTCGAACCGAAAGCATACACAGGCCTACAAGTAGCCCTCGTATCTATACTCCCGGACTCCCCGTCGAAGACCAAAAAATCCAACAATCCGCTCGATTCGGCCAGTACTTCGAGGAGCCAGGACGACAGCCTATCCTTTGCATTTTGGTATTACCCAGGAATCGTTTTTGGTCCTGGGATTATTGCCCTTCCGATCACTAGCTTGTCCCTGCTGACGGTTGCTTGCGTAAACTGCTATAAAAAAGGTAGAGGATCTTGGCGTATTCCAGGATGGGTTATTCTATTTACCTTTCTTTGTATGTTGATTCGGTTCTCGTTCCTCTTTGAAATCGACGGGGTTAAAATCTGGTCAGGATTACCGTTGAGGAAGGAAGGTCCTCCGATCAAAATGCAATGGTTGAGCGCTTATTGGTCGAGTTTCTTTTTGGATTTCGCGATACTCGCCTCCCTCTGCGAGTGGTTCCTCAGTCCTACGTACAGCGATGGACGCGTAAGGCTTTGGCTGAAAAGAGGCGCCTATGCTCTCGGATTTGCGACCCTATTGTATGGGTTCAGTGTTTACTACTCTAAAACTATTAAACAGACCTATATCAAAGACATTGAAATTGCCTACCTCCTCCAGAGAGATAACCGCCGCATCGAGTCCTTAGAATGCCTTTCCGATGCGTCGCTAGAGCATCGCGGATGGGAGTGGTATTTCATACAACGGAACAATCACATTACCCCCCACTTTCGCTACACATTAGGAGATGCCTTTGTCGATCGAAAAGGCTATGAGCTGGAACTCAGTCAGGATGGTGACAAGCTGCTTTTAAAATTGCTTCACGAGACTTCCGTAGAATTTCGTATCTTCAGTCTAAAAACTGGTCAGAATCTCGGTTCGCTACGTGTCGAAGAACAAGTTGCCGCTGCGATCGATAGCCATTCTTCACCCGATAAAGTCTATGTCTACCATAAAAATGCAATCCGAAGGTATCGAATCGATACGGGGAAATCGGATTGGAGTATCGACATCCAAGAGACCGCGACCTGGGACTACGGTTCGAGGTTACTAGTCGTTGACCAAGGGCGGACGTTGGTGGCAATTCTCGACAACGCAAAAAAGCTCGAAATATGGGACATTGAATCGAAACAATTGAGGAAAACGCAGAAAACTGACCGTGGTACGTACATCGCCGGATCGCAACCTGACACGCCGTCTATTTTCTGTCTCGGCGGTAGCGGAACCGTAGCGAGGTTGGATTCAAGTACCGGTGATACCCTCGAGACGTTTCACATAGATTCCCCGGTCGGCCGACAACAATTTGATTTTTCGAAGAACGCTAAACGTGTAGTCATCTCGAGAGACGATCTGGGACACACCGACGGCGGTCCCGTACTCTACGAAGAAGGACGCGAAATCCTCACTTTCCCCAGTAAACACGACGCTAGGTGCTTATCGGTCAGGATTTCTCCTGATGGCAGACGACTTGCCTCTTTACTGCAACTGCCTTCAAAGAATCTTTCCGAGCCGCAGATGATCATCGACCTATTCGATACATCAACCGGAGCCTGCATACACACCATTGACCACGGCACTGGGTTTCTAAGTGATGTGCGATTCAGTCCCGATTCGAAATGGTTGATCGGTTTCGGTTTTCACACGCCAAACGAATTCGAGGTGAATTGGACAAGCCCCTACCCATTCATCGATCGATGGGACGTAAGCGGTTCGGAAGTGGGACTTGTGCTCCGAGGCCACACCCAAGGCATCGAAGCCATTGTATGTTCGCCCGACGGAAAGTACATTTCGACTCGCTCTAAAAACGGCGAACACATTGTCTTCGATATCGAAACAGGAATCGAAGCGACCGAACCAAACGCTAAGAAATCTTACGGTGTTTTCTCCTCATTAAACGCCCGCCAAGGAACAGTCAGTCCGAACGGCCGATCGGTCGCCGTCTGCCAAGAAGACGGGGGATTGGTGATCTCTAACAAGAATAAGGGGCTTCTAGCCTCAAGAATCCCCGTGGTCCAGAAAGGATGCAAAACGGTTTGCTGGACAACGGATGGTTCAAGACTCATAGCCGGAACGAAGGATGGTCTTATCTGCGTTGTAGATCCACACTCTGGGGCTACCATGCTCGTTTTCCAAGCCCATCGATCCGATATTACTTGCCTTGCAGTGACGCCTGATGGTCGGAAAATCGTCTCGGGTGGAAGCGATGGGCTGGTGAAAATCTGGGATGCCTCGGCACCCTACTAGATCAGGCTATCTCGCTGAATTTGCAGCTGAAAAAGAGGTCTATCCGGGATGATCATGGGTGTTTTGGTTCAGCGTGAAATGGATTTCTGTCTGATCGGCGTTAATCGTAAATGGGTAACTGTCACTAACTTGTTTTGAGATCTTCAAGATCCCAGCGTTTGGATTTATCGCATTCTCACCAGAATCGAAGGGAAGCAATGCGCCAAGCCGGATCGGTTGACGCAACCCTTACCCCCCCACCGCGCGGGGACTGTCCCTGGTTGCCCGTCGTCATGGAATGTATCTCGGCGATTTCGTTTAACCCGTAGCCAACGGCGTAGGATTTAACCAAGCCCCCCAGGACGCTGCGTTTGGGCTTTGATCTGACCAGCAACGCCTCATCGGCCCGTAAAATGGGGCTTCGACCCGTTTGTGGATAAGCGCGATCGATTCGTCATCTACACGCACGGCCTCGGAGGGCCATGCTACGGTTGGTGCCTCGTCGGCCCGTGACTCACCCTGCTGCGCGGGGACTGTCCCCGGTTTCTTGTCAAAAGTGAGCATCGCGCAGGAGACGGAGTTACCACGTGGGGGATCTTCGACATTTGCAGAGACGATTGTGCAAGTTGCCAACGAGACAACGCTAGGTGCCTCCAAGCGGTTAGTTGACGAGGGAAAACGGCCCTTGGCTTTGAACTTTGCGAATGGTTCAGAAACGGGTGGTGGTTTTTTGCGAGGCGCGACGGCCCAAGAAGAAGCTCTCTGTCGATCGAGCGCGCTCTACGCAACGCTTGTCGATGATCCAATGTATGACTTTCACCGCAATCGCCAGCTATGGTCGGAGTCCAGTGGATGGGCGATACTTTCGCCGAATGTTCCAGTGTTTCGAAACGATAGTGGAATGGAGCTAAATAAGCCTTGGCTGCTAAGCTTCATTACCTGCGCTGCGCCATATGCTCCTTGCGTTGGGCAACCAAGATCCAACGATTTGCTTCGAGGGCGAATTATGCGAGTGCTGTCGATTGCTCGAGCATACGGCTACGCGGAATTGGTTCTTGGTGCATGGGGTTGCGGCGCATTCGGAAACGATCCAAGGCAAGCTGCGCGCGACTTTCGTAATGCGCTTGAGGGCGAGTTCAACGGTGCTTTCCGTGAAGTTGTCTTTGCGATTACCGATTGGTCAGCTGAGCGACGTTTCCTTGGCCCATTCCGCGATACGTTTTGAGACTAAGAACGAACGAAACGATCAGGGGGTAAACTCGAACGGAATTCTAGATCTTTGGACAGTGTTGACTGAATTGACCGTGTTGACGGGATTGACGGCGGACGTTGTTGACCTCGTTAACCCCTATCGCGTGGGGACTGTCTTCTGTTTTCTTGCCTTTTGCCCCAACGGAACGCAAAGTGATAGCCCAGGGCAACGCCCTGTGGGTTGGAACGTCGCAATAGAGTCCCGCCCTGAAGGGGCGGAAATCAACGGCGCGGAAATCCATTCTCCGATGTACCCAGGGCGGCGCTTCGCTTTGCCCTGGGCTATCTCATTTTGCCCCTTTGGGGCGGGGGAAATGAGAAAACCCCACCGCGCGGGGAAAGTCCCTGGTTTCTAGTGATTTCCTTCGTCGCTTCGTTAGTGGATGTGGCGTCGATGTCCCCTTTGTCCCTTTTTTGTCCCCTTTGAAAAACTCGGGGACAGTCCCCGAGTTTCTTGCCATGGTCTCGGCGCGGGTCTCACACTTGCAGGTGTCGCTTGGTCTTGCGAACCATGCGAGCATCTTGCGCAGTTCACTTCCTGGACCCGGCTTGTAAGCTGCGATCCGCAGGGTCGTGGGTTCTTCCTGATTGGGCAGGTAGCTCTTCAGCAGCGTTTTGAGTTCGTCGACGCTCTGGTTGCGCCGGCGTTTATTGACGATGGCCATGCCGATGGTCACGAGGTTGACCGCTTGCGGATTCGAGCACTCGCTGCAGGCTCGGCAACCGCTGGATGTTAGATGGACTGGGCGATCTTCGTAAAAGTAGATGCTATTACCTAGAGTTGCTAGCAAGCTTCGCAGCCTGCCATTCGTGCTTACGACTTGTCCTCGCGCGTTTTTGTAAGCTTACGTCTGAACAAAAAACTTGACGACTGCGTTCGGAAGCCGTAGCATTGGTGCGCAGAGAGTGTCGGATGTTCAGTCCATTAAGTTTCGGAGATCACAATGTTAGTTACAAAGAAGTTTGTATTAATCCTGTTTTGTGCAGTTTGGTATTGCTTCACTCCAACACAGTTGAACGCTCAAACATCACCAGGAACTGGACAAAATAATTTTGGAAGCAACGGATTCGATTTCCAGAATTATGACATTTATTCGATGTTAAATGTCAATGGACAATTTGCACTCAGCCAAATTCCAAATAATGACCCAACTCTGTTTACTGATGGTATTTCGAATTTGGGTGATGCTCTCCTACTTGTTAGCCGAACGACTACGAATGGTGTCCGTGATGTCATAGTTGTTGTTTCAGGTTTTGGGCCTTTTCCCGGCGTGCCTAACAACCAATCGCCAGTCGTCGCACAGGAACTTGCTGATCTTCTAGAGCAAGAAGGAATCGAGAGCCAAGTTGTAATCATCGATGTCCTTTGGGGCGAGCCAGATGACCGAATTGACCAAGTCATTACCGATATTGCGTGTGAGCATCCCGATCAGCAGATCGTTTGGATTGCATTTGGGCAAGGTGGCGGATTTACTCTGGAACTAGAGGGTGACAATAACCAAGGACCGTTTCCAGACTCTGGTGGGAACCTACCGAATCCGCCTAATCAAAACGATCCCAACGGTCCTCCAGTCGTCGTAGGTAATTTTAATGGTGTCGAAATAGTCGAAGTTCTAGATGGACTCGGTGTAGAGATCAGTGGGTCGAATGATGCGGGAGAATACATTTGCGACTCGACGTGTTACAAGCTGTATCGATGTGATGCCGAGGGTTCTATTGATCTAGGCATCTTCTTTCACGTTCCTGAATCACCGACACCCGGAGAAGTTTCTGTCTTTACCTCTGGTATCATTGACGTGCTATTCGGACCGCATTCCGATCCAGATGGCGACGGGCGAGATAACATTGAAGACTCCTTCCCATTCGATCCAAACATGAACTAGCAAATTAGGAGCTTGATTCATGACTACATCGAAACGTTTTATGCGTAAAATCCGAACTGCAATGATTGTCTTTGCAATTTGCAATTTGCATCCCCTCGTTGTTTTCGCGGACGGCTTTGTCTTCCAGTGGAGTTCATGTGGCGAACAACTAGCACTTTGGAGGAAGATTGACGATTCTCCCGAATCTTGCGAAGTCTTGGACATAACAGTTTTTGAACTTGTTGATGACGGAACAAGTCTTCGAAGGCTACACGCAACAACACTTCTTCCTGGGAGTAAACCGCTGGCGGTGCATGTGTCTCCGTGCGGAAGATTCATCGTGACCATGGATGAGTGGACGGGTGCGGGGAATACTGATAAGGCTCTTGTCGTTTACGATTCATTTCGAAAGGAGTCCACCTCGTTCCGACTGGAACAGTTTCTCAGTAATCCGATCATAGAGAAACTTCCTCGTCATGGTTTCCTGAAAGGTGTGAAATGGCATGACTGGGGTCAACGCGTTACAAGCTTTGATCAATTTTCTATCACTGGCATGAAGTTTTACCCCACCTCTTCCGAGAAAATGGAAGCGTTTAACGCGAAATCGAAGTCGGATAGTTCGAAGGCAATACCGTTTATCGAAATTGATTTAATTAAAAGAGCGGCAAAAATAGTACCCGCGATAAACACCGTGCCAATTAATTTGGAACGTGAGATTGCTTCGCACTCGAAGTACCACTGGACTGCTATAAACGATTCCTCGGTGGCTGCATCGCTAAATCTTCCTTCTCGACTCGAAGGGAGTGCTGAAAAGGGGGCAACAGTGAGGATGGTTTTCACTTTGGAAAGCACCGGTGATTACCAACTATTACGAAAGGAGTAGGTCATATTTTTCACAATTTCTTGTAGCGAGAATGGCTGAGTTATTCCAGGATCGATTGCCATCGTAGGTAACGCTGAGATACTGATCACCTTCGTAGTTGGAAACCGGACCCCGAATGCGCTGGGCACTCGGGTTGCGAGCGATAATGCGAACCGATTGACCACTTGGATTCAAAACCGGCTCAATTGTGCCGGAATCGTCTAGCTGAAATAGGTCACAGTTGGCTGACCCAGTCGCTAAACCGGAGCGTACACCAGCCTGATCGGCTTTTTCTAAGCGCAGGGCCCGCTTGCGGGTAGATTCAAGGTGCGTCCTGATTTCTATCCCAACTCTTTTAAGGAGTCCCTACCTATGTCACGCTTCGCGTCCCCAAAAACTGCCCAGATTTGGGCCGAACGTATCGCCCAATGCGAACGATCCAATGCTTCCGTCGCGCAGTTCTGCCAGTCGATCGGCTGCTCGCCGACCTCCTTCTACCAGTGGAAACGCAAACTCGCTGCTAAGCCTCAAGCAACCGCATTTCTGCGTGTGCAAACATCGGATTCCACCAAGAACTCCATCGAGATCAAACTCCCCTCGGGAATCTCTATCATGGTTCCAGTCTCGGCCGTGGAATCCATCGCTGCGATCCTCGAACAGGTAGAAAAACGTGGGGACTGTCCCCGGGTCTTTTGCATAGTCTACAACAAGCCGAACCAAGATCATCTGAGCGAGCGACAAAAGACTGAGGCACTCGGATCACCGCGAGCCTAGGCTTGGAAACACACGACCTCGCCCCTGGCGCAGAGTCGTTCCGCTGGTTCTTGTCCGATCGGCCCGATCTTTCCGATCCGCGACTGAAGTGCTTGCGGAACGGATTTAGAAGGTTACCCCGGTCCGGCCTCAGCCCGCACAGCGATCCCGGAGGGATCCAAGCCATTAGCCGGTGGTAAGCGAAGCGCCACCACCGGTGGATGATGAGGAGAGAGGCGCAAAAGGGATTTACCGACGGGTCCGAGCCCTTCAAAACGTTCGATTTCGCGATCGAATCGGCCGCCAGCGACGGAAACAATGCAAGCATTCCGCCCGCCTACGGCGCGGGGACTGTCCCCGGGTACTTGTCAAAAACGCGGGGACTGTCCCCGGGTACTCAGTTAAACCCGTGAGCCAACCAGCGCCAGCGGTTGGGCGATTTAACCAAGCCCGCCAGGACGCTGCGTCTGGGCTTTGATCTGACCAGCAACGCCTCGTCGGCCCGTAAAATGGGGCTCCGACCCGTTTGTGGATAAGCGCGATCGATTCGTCACGTAGACGCACGGCCTCGGAGGGCCATGTTACGGGTGGAAAAACCCCCGTGACAGTCCGTCGTATTGATGACCTTATCGCGCGGGGACTGTCCCCGGTTTCTTGCCTTTTGCCCCTACGGGGCGCAAGGTGAAAGCCCAGGGCAACGCCCTGTGGGTTCGAACGTCGAAAAAGAGGCCCGCCCTGAAGGGGCGGAACTCAACGGCGCGGAAATCAATGCGTCGACGTATCCAGGGCGGGGCTTCGCTTTGCCCTGGGCTATCTCATTTTGCCCCTTTGGGGCGGTGAAATAAAAAAACCCCGGGGGCGGTCCGTCTCCTCATCACGTTATGGAATGTATTTCGGCGATTTCGTTTAACCCGTAGCCAACGGCGTAGGATTTAACCAAGCCCCCCAGGACGCTGCGTTTGGGCTTTGAT
>QWPJ01000230.1 GCA_003671195.1 Planctomycetota bacterium | reverse complement strand
GTGAACGCGGTGAACTTCATTCGCTCCGCGAACGCACCGACGATCAGTGCTGGGGTAATGATCGCGAACATCATTTGGAAGACCATGAACATTTGCTGGCTGAGTCCAAGCTTCACCCCGGCGACCGGTTCAAAGGACGCGTCGGTTTTGACATCTTTGAGCAGAAAGTGGGTCATCGGATCTCCGCAAAAGCCACCGGCTATTTCCGTTCCGGAAAATGCGATGCTATAACCGACCACCACCCAAAGAACCGTCACGACCGACATGCTCATGAAGCATTGCATCAGGATACTGAGGATGTTTTTCCTCCCGACCAAGCCGCCGTAGAAGAAGGCCAATCCTGGGGTCATCAGCAATACAAACGCGGCGCAAGCAAGCATCCAAGCTTGGTCGCCCGAGTTTAGCGTCGATACCGCGGGAGCAGCTACTTCGGCCACCGCAGTCGGCTGGACGGGTTCCGGCACTACAGCGGCCGCATCTTGTGCAACCTCGGCAACGGCCGCTGGTACGGCCTCCTGCGCGTAGACCAAACTACCGCAGAGCAATTGGAACGCTACGAAACTTTTCATCCAACGAATCATCGCAAACACCGCCTTTTCCATTTCTCTCCGTAACTGAGACGTCAGCGTACCTTTGCCGAGAGAATGCGCAGGTTCGCCGCCTGGAATCACAGATAGCAAATGCAGGGCCAAATGGGTTCAGGAATTCTAATGTTTCCGTTTCCAGTTGAGTTTCCTATGGGGAATAAATCGATGCGATTTTCGATCTAGGGAAACGAAGGTTCGGGGGAGGATCGATTGCCTAGTTGCAACGCAATCGAGCCAAAACCGCATGATTTGTTGGCACTCCTATGACTAGGAACACAAGCAGATCCCTTAAGTGGCCCGAAGGCCGTAATCGTGAACCTTACGATTTTGGAATCGATTAGGATTGGAATCCGGATACACTACTGCCCATGAAGGTGGCTTCCAGAGCCATGCTACGACCGAAGGTATTCCTTGGATTAGGATTGAGTCTATGAGCCACTTAGAGGAATCGCTGGACATCATTGCCGTGGGTGCCCACCCCGACGACGTGGAAATCGCTTGCGGAGGCACCTTGGCTTCGTTGGTCCAGCAAGGCTACCGAGTTGGCATCATCGATCTTACCGACGGGGAGCCTACGCCGCTTTCACCGGGGCCTCATGTGCGGCTCGCTGAGGCTGCTGCGGCGGCCGAGGTGCTCGGCGTACAGGTTCGAAAAACCTTGAGTTTTACCAACCGGAATTTGATGGACGGATTCGATGAACGCGTGGCGTTGGCGATTGAGTTTCGCAGGTATCGACCGAAAATTGTTTTGGGTTTTGGGAGCAAGACCCCGATGGCTTCACCTGATCATTACCAGGCGATGCAAATCACCGACGCAGCGGTCTTTTATTCCCGGCTGACCAAATGGGAGGATACCTTTCAAGGGCTCCCTCCGCATGGGATCGATCGTCAGCTTTATTTCCGATTGTCCTTTGAGCCCGCCCCCCCCTCGGGGATTGAGAACTCGATCACGATGGATATCACCGATACGCTGGAGCAAAAGCTCGAGGCGATTCGGTGTTACAAAACCCAATTCCCTCCTTCGAAGGAATACGTCTTTGATCGGGTCCGGGGCTTGGCGATCGCTGCTGGAGCGGCTGCAAACTGTTATGCCGGAGAGACGTTCATATCGACCCGAGCGCTTCGCACGAGGGATTTGCTTCGGTCCCTTTTAGGCTAAGGGGCTTCGGTTTGTTTTGGGGTTTCTATCGAAGTGTCTATGAATAGCCGTCCATTCCATTCAACGGTCCCTGGTTGTGTCCTGACGATCGGCAACTTCGATGGCGTCCACTTGGGACATCGAGCGTTGATCGAAAAGCTCACTAGCATGAGCCATCGACTCAACGTTCCGTCGGTGGTCTTTAGTTTCGATCCTCCCCCGTTGAAACTCCTCCGCCCCGAGATGGTTCCTAAGCCATTGACTTGGAACGACCGTCGCAGGGAGCTACTTATGGAGCTTAAGATCGACCGCGTCGATTTCTTTCCGACCACCTACGAGCTTCTGGAGCAGACTCCTCGCGAGTTTTTTGAGAGGATACTTGTCGGACAACTCGGGGTAAGAGGGATCGTCGAGGGGCCTAATTTCCGATTCGGAAAAGGTCGAGTCGGGGACGTGCAGACCTTGAGGGAGCTATGCGATCAGCACCGAGTGGAGCTTGAAATCGCCGATCCTCAAACTCTCGATCATCGCCTTGTTTCCAGTACGCAAATCCGCGAGTGGATTGAACTCGGCCAAGTCCGAGCTGCCAACGAGTTGCTCGTCGAGCCCTATCGCATCGCAGGCCATGTGGCTCACGGAGCAGCGCGCGGGCGAACCTTAGGCTTTCCCACAGCCAACCTCGAAGGGGTCGAAGTGTTGATTCCCAAGCATGGCGTATATGCGGCCCGTGTTGCGGCTCCAAGCGATCTTGCTGGCCACCCTGTGGCGTTGCACATCGGACCGAATCCGACCTTCGGAGAAGATCAGAGCAAAGTGGAAGCTCATTTGATCGGATTCCAGGGAGATCTTTATGGTAAGCGTATGGAGCTGGAGATCCTCGATTGCATCCGAGGCGTCAGGAAATTCGGCTCCAAAGAGGAGCTCCTGAGCCAACTTCAACTCGACATTGCCCGAGCCCTCGATGTCGCAACGCGGTAGGCCGCAGGCTGTGTAATCGGTAGGATCTGCAAAGGTGCACCTGCCGTTTTTTTCCTCATGCAGCTTCCGAAGGTTCCATCGACGGTCGATGGTCTTTTGGTCGATCAATCCGGAGTATGGGATTGATCAATAAAACAAATCTGTTGCTCGCTGGATTACTGGGTGGTGGACTTTATTTCGCCTCCCAGCATTACACCCTGAGCGGTTGGGATCAAATTCGGCTAGAGCCCCGAGATCCAGCCGCACCGGCGAGGGTTTGGACCGATCCACGAACGTGGTTGCCGGTCCATCACCATGGTCCGTCCTCGAACGATCCTACAAGCGGTCTCAAATCTGTTCTTCCGCCGAACTCGAGCGGCATGGAGCTGATGCCATCGAAGCCTGTGACACCCACGGTGCGCATCGCGAGTTTTGATTTGAACGACTTTGACGATCGAAAATTTCAAAGCACCGCGGTCTCAGAGATCCTTGTCAGGCTGCTTCGAAACTTCGATGTCATAGCGCTCCAAGGGATCACGTCCAAACAACGCGATACCCTTCCCAAACTGGTCGATCGGATCAACGAGCAGAAGCTTGCTTATGATTACATGATTGGACCGCGCGTCGGGCCGGTTCATGAATCGATGCATTTGGCATTTCTCTACAACACGCAGCGAATCGAGACCGATCGCTATCAACTTTACACCGTCGAAGACCCGGGTGGATTGCTTGATTTTGAGCCGTTGGTCGGATGGTTTCGGACCAAGACGGTCGCACCGGAAAGGGCTTTAACGTTCTCGTTGGTGAATCTTTATCTTTCCCCGACTCGTATCGATCAAGAGATCGCTTTGCTTCCATCCTTGACCGAAAGCATTCAGCGCGATGGTCGAGGCGAGGACGATATCCTATTGGCGGGTGGTTTCTCGTGCTCGGACAAACAGCTAATTGCACTTCGGCAGCGCGGATGGGGATTCGCGATCGAGAATCTTCCGACGACGGTCGCTGGTGATGAGATGCTCGATCAAATCGTGTTCTCACCGCAGACGGCAGATGAGTTCACTGGTAGGTCGGGAGTGATTGATTTCTTGCGAAAGTTCAATTTGACGTTGGAACAAGCCAATCAGGTCAGTCGTCACGTTCCGGTTTGGTGTGAATTTTTCGCCGAAGAAGGTGGCTATCCGGCTTACCAGCCAAACAACCCAGAGCCGGGTCGACCGAGTACCGAGGCGGTTGTATCGCCCTAGGGGGTCGCGATACAGAGAGTTTAAGACCTGGATTGAAAGTGCGGTCGAGAGGGCTCGAACCTCCAAGGTATTTCTACCACTAGCCCCTCAAGCTAGCGCGTCTGCCAGTTTCGCCACGACCGCATGAATCCAGGAGAAGCCACAGCGGGATGTCCGAGCGACCTCTAAGGATTTGCAAGTGTATGAATTCGCAGTCTTGCGTCAAGGGGATTTGCGGGATCGCAGCAGGCTAATTCGCTGAGAAATCGACTCCCATGGAGATTTCCATCAGCGGACCAGTTCGGGCAGATACTTTACAGGGATTGTCCCGCAATTGAGGACTTGCTCGTGGAATTCCTGCAGATTGAACTTATCGGCCCTGGCTCGCTGAACACTTTGCCTGAGTCGGTAGAACGCGGTTCGACCGACGAAGTAGGTCGAGAGTTGGCAGGAGCTCTGCTTGGCTCGCTGGACTTTTCCGAAGGCCTCTGCTTCGGTTTGATAGCCTCGCCCGACGAGCAATTCCATCGCTTGTTCGTCGGTCATCTCGGTGCAGTGCATGGAGTGATCGAGGATCGCGTTGAGGACTGCGCGCAGGTAGAACTTCAGTTGGTGCAACCGGAGAGCCAAATCACCACGTCCATAGCCTTGGTCGAGCATCATTTGCTCGGTGTAGACGGCCCAGCCTTCGGCGAACACCCCTGAGGAGAGGATTTTGCGGATCGGCGATCGGACGCGGTTGGAGTAGTCGAGTTGGACGTAGTGTCCGGGATAGGCTTCATGGATCGTGAGGATTTGAAGCATGTACTTGTTGTACTCTTGGAAGAAGGCTTCTTGCCGCTCGGCAGGCCAGTCTGAGGGTGGAGGGGCGATTGCGTAGAGGCTTTTGGCATTGGGATCGAGCGCTGGGGCTGGATTTAGATAAGCAGCCGAGAAGCCTCGCTGAAACTCTGGCATCTCGATGATGTCGCATTGGTCGGGATCGGGCAGCGTCAAGATCTTTTCGCGGCGAATCATTTCCTTGATCGATGCGACGGTATCCTGTGCGTCTTTGACCAACCCATCGGGTTTTCCATGTTGTTTGCCGAGTTCCCCTAAGACGCGGCGGATGGTATCGCGTCGACCTTGTTGATCGTCGGGCGGGAGGCTTGTTTTGTCGAAAAGGGAGTACCAGAGTTGTTTGGCCACATAGTACATTTCCTGCTCGACACGATCGGC
This sequence comes from Planctomycetota bacterium, assembly GCA_003671195.1. Classification (GTDB taxonomy): domain Bacteria; phylum Planctomycetota; class Planctomycetia; order Pirellulales; family Pirellulaceae; genus JBKCUI01. The sequence goes on along the minus strand of QWPJ01000230.1, from coordinate 15,072 downwards.
CTCGGCGTTTGCGGCTTGGATAACCTCGGCGGCTGTCAAACCTGCATCGAGTTCGAGTTCGAGTTTCTTTGCGAACTTGTCTTTGCCGATGCGCCAGTCGCCTTCGGAGCGTGGTAGGACCTGTTCTTGTAGAAACTTTTTGTAATCTTTGAGGCTTGCTGCCGCACTGCGGCTGGGAGTCTGCAAGGGACTCAATTGCGGCGATTCTTCGGCGAGTTTGAAGATTTCGCTTTCATAGAACGCGATCGCCCCATCGGTCCGTTTGATCGCGATTTCTGTAAGGATACGAGGCGGTTTTCCGATCGACTCCTTGGCGGCTTGGACGATACTGGGAATCTTTTCGATTCGTTTGGCTGCGTTCTGAATGTTGAGGTGCTTGGGCAGTGTCGATTGAGTCAGCAGCGTAAAGACACTATCGGAGGCATACGTCAAATAGACTCTAGGGTCGTTGGCAAAATCGTTGCTCTGGGTTGCTTGCCATACCCGGTACTCCAAGAAATGCTGCCAGATTTCTAGATCGATCTGTGAGTTTCGAGACAGTCGCTTGAGATCGATTTGTTGCTGGAGCTCGGCCAGGACCATTTTGTCGTTCTCTAGGTCCAACGCTCGGGCTCGGGGGGACAAGTCATCGAGATCGTGATCGTAGTCGTGGTTGCCCAGGTAGGTAGCAAACATCGGGTGCCGTTTGCATTGGTCATCGAGCCACTCTTGGAACTTCGACGCAAGTCGTGCATCCTCTTGGGCCGTATCCTGGGCAAACGCGCAGGGCGTGCAAGGTAGAGCAAAGAGCCCCGCAGTTGCTGATCCTATCGAAAGAGATAGCAATAAAGCTCGTGATAGCCGAATCATTTAGAGAACTCCTTTGGAGCTGGGGATCCCGTTTTGTCTTGGATCCATTTCGATGGCCATGCGGATTGCCCGAGCGGTTGCTTTGAAAATCGCTTCGGCGATGTGATGCGTATTTCGTCCATAGTGGAGCAGAATATGCAGGTTGCACTGTGCGTTGTTCGCGAACGCTTGCCAGAAGTCTTCGACCAGTTCGCTATCGAAATCACCCAGTTTCGGCGAGGGCATCGGTGCATTGAAGACCAAGTAACTGCGTCCACTGAAGTCGACTGCTGAGGTGACCAGGGTTTCCTCCATGGGCAGGACCAAGTGCCCGTAGCGACGAATCCCCGATTTGTCGCCCAGAGCGTCTCGGAACGTATGTCCCAAGCATATACCGATATCCTCGGTCGTATGGTGCGCATCGACCTGCAAATCCCCTTGGGCTTGCACCTCAAGGTCGATCAGAGCGTGTTTGGCAAATAGGACCAGCATGTGGTCGAGAAAACCAACTCCGGTATGGATCGAATGCTTGCCGGTGCCATCGAGGTTGATTTTCAGAGCGATTTGCGTTTCGGCCGTCTTGCGTTCAAGCTGGCTGGTGCGATGGGGTGTCATCTGGGGTTCTCCTCAACAAATTTTGGGCGGTGGGTCAATTATGCTCGAAAACGCTCCAATCACCAACAGCACCCGTTGGTTCGATCCAAGTCGTCCATGATTTTGTGATACAATGTAGGCCCTTCCTTGGGACGTCCTGTCCTGCATTCCAATACTTTTTCGAGTGATTTGTCCATGAACTCAGCAAGTTCTGCTCGTTTAATTCACCACCTTGCAGCTCCCTGCTTCCTTTTCGCTTTGATGGTTTTCGGGAGTGTACAAGCCGCACCACCGCTACAACTGCGCAAAGGGGACCATATCGCGTACATCGGAAACGCGACGGCCGACCGGATGCAGCATTCGGCTTGGTTAGAAACTTACATCCATGGGATGTTTCCAGAATACGACCTAACGGTCCGAAATCTCGGATACCCTGGCGACGAGCTCAAGATTCGGAACCGTGAAGACAACTTTGGCAGTCCCGACGAATGGTTGACGAAAGTCAAAGCGAGTGTTGTGTTCTGTTTCTTTGGACACAACGAGGCGCTCAAGGGTCCAGGGGCTCTCGAAGGCTTCAAAAAGGACCTTGCCGAGACCATCGACAGCATGCTCGCCCAGAAGTACGACGGTCAAACCCCACCGCGACTGGTTTTCTTTTCACCTATCGCCCATGAGAACCTCAACGATCCGAATTTGCCCGATGGCCAGGCGAACAACGCGAACTTTGCGACCTACACCCAAGCCATGAAAGAGGTTTGCGAATCGAAGAACGTCCTGTTCGTCGATATTTTCGCTCCCTCGAAAGAGCTTTACGCGAAAGCTCCAAAGCCCCTGACGATGAACGGAATCCATTTGGCTGACCAGGGCGACCAAGCCGTTTCGCAGGTGATCGCAAAGGCCTTGTTCCCGAACGAAAAGCTCCGGCTCGATCCTGAGGGGCTCGGAAAACTGCGAACCGCCGTTTTGGACAAAAACGACTATTGGTTCAACCGATACCGTGTGGTAGACGGCTACAACGTTTTTGGTGGACGCTCGAAATTGGCTTGGTTCGGTCAATCCAATGCAGATGTCATGATGCGGGAGATGGAGATTTTCGATGTGAAAACCGCCAACCGCGACGGGCGAGTATGGGCGGTAGCCAAGGGATCGGATCTTGAGGTCAAGGACGACAATTTACCTGAGGTCCTCTCGGTGAAGACCAATATCCCGGGTGCTCTGGCCGATGGCAAACACAAATACCTCGGAGGCCAAGAGGCGATCAGCAAGATGAAGGTAGCCCAGGGAATGAAAGTCAATCTTTTCGCGAGCGAAGAGATGTTCACAGAGTTGATCAATCCTGTGCAAATGGCCGTCGATCCCGATGGTCGCCTCTTTGCATCGGTATGGCCTTCTTATCCTCACTGGAATCCAACGCAGCCCAGGAAGGACAAGATTATCTGCTTGCCCGATGACAATGGCGATGGTGTTGCAGATCGCTGTGTAACGTTCGCCGACGAACTCAACAGCGTCACGGGTTTTGAATTTTGGAACGGCGGCATGCTCGTCGCTGCGTTACCCGAGATATGGTTTCTCAAAGACACCGACGGCGACGAGAAAGCAGATCTTAAGATCCGGATGCTCCAAGGTGTATGCAGTGCCGACTCGCACCACTCGGCCAACGCGATGCTTTTGGGTCCAGACGGATGGCTTTATTGGTCGCGAGGTATTTTCAACATCGCCGCGATGGAGACCCCTACCAAGACCGTACGCTCAGGGGAAAGTGGAGTCCACCGCTTCAATCCTCGCACTTTCGAAATGGAGTTTCACTTCCCGATTGGACCGAACCCGCACGGGGATGTTTTCGACCAATGGGGTTATCAGTTCGCCAACGACGGCACCAGCGGTACGGGTTCCTACGTCAATATCGGCAAAGGGATCGGAAACAAGCAGTGGTTCAAAATGCGGGTACGCCCTGTGGCCGCTACGGGAATCCTCTCGAGCAGTTTGTTCCCAGAAGAGAACCAGGGCAATTTCTTGATCTGCAACTGCATCGGCTTTTTGGGGGTTCTGCAGCACAAGGTCAAGTACAACGGCGCCGACATCACCTGTGAGGAAGTCGAGCCAATCGTCGTTTCGAGCGACCCGAATTTCCGTCCCAGCGATGTCGAAGTCGGAGGCGATGGAGCCCTTTATGTCGCCGACTGGCAAAATGCCATCATCGGGCATATGCAGCACAACATGCGAGACCCTAACCGAGATGACCAACATGGTCGGATCTATCGCGTGACGGCCGAAGGCAAAGACGCGCTCGCCCCAGCAAAATTACGAGGCAAACCGATCCCGGAAGTCCTTGCCGCGTTTATGTCCAAGGAAAACGGGACCCGTTACCGCGCCCGAATCGAACTCAGTGGACGCAAGGCTGACGAGGTCGTCTCATCCCTAAACGCATGGTCGAAAACCCTCGACCCAGCAAATCCGATCCATGCCCAAGCTCTGCTTGAGGGGCTCTGGGTTCTTGAGGAACACCGCCGGCCCGATTTGGCATGGATCGCTAAGACCTTTCAAGCCAGTGAGCCGCGGGTCCGTGCCGCCGCGATCCGCTCGCTAGGGCACTGGTCGGGCCGTGTCGATGCCTGGGGTACGCTCCTCTTGGCAGCCGCCAAAGACGAGTCCCCTTTGGTCAGAGCCGAAGCGGTCAAAGCTGCCGTTGAATTCGACGGCTATGACGCCATCGAAGCTATTTTCGAAGCTTCGGTACGTCCTACCGATCCAGAGCTCGATACGGTCATTCGATACGCCAAACAACGAGCCAAGATCGACCAAGGCTTGCAGGATGCCATCGCCTCGAAGAAACAACTTTCCGAAGCGGCCATGGAGTATGCCCTCAAGAATGCTAGCCCAGATTCCTTGCTAAAATTGCCTCAGTCCGAAAAGATCTATCTAGCGATTCTCGATCGATCCAACGCCTCGACCGGTGCCCTGCGTCAAGCCTTGCAAGGTCTCTCGCAGATGCGAAAAGAAAGCTCGGTCCCGGTGGTGCTCAAATTGGTCAATGATCGCGATCAAGCCGGGCAAACCGAAGCCCTCAAAGGCTTGCGGGAATTGCTCTTGGAACAACCCGTGGGTGAGATCCGCAAGTACCGAGGAGCCCTTCAGAACCTGGCGACCAAGGCCAAGCAGGCCGATACGCGTCAACTCGGCTTTGCAGCTTGGGCTACCGCTGAGGGCAACGGTGATGCTCCATTTGCCACCGCATCGGCCAGCAAGCAGGGGCTCGGGGATCTTCTCAAGGCCATCCCCGAAATCGCAGACCAGGAGGTCAAAAAGAACCTATTCCAGTCGGCACGCGCGTTGATGTTTGAACTTCCCGGATCGCTTGGGGCTGAACCGAGCAGCAGCGGAATTCTACAGCCGGGGATTCAGGTCGATTACTTTTATCCTGCTCCTGATAATGTCGCTGCTGAAACCCTCGCAGCGATCAAGCCCAACGAGGGTGGCGTCGTTCCTCAGATCGTCATGAACGTCCCACAACGCAAGCAAGCCGACGATTTTGCACTTCGGTTCACTGGGAATGTGATTATCCCACAGGCTGGCAAATACACGTTCTTTGTCGCTTCGGATGACGGCTCTCGGATCTATCTCGACGAAAAGCTCTTGGTCGACAACGACCGCCTGCAAGGGATGACCGAACGATCCGGCACGGTCGAACTGTCGGCCGGCCCGCACAAACTCATGGTGACTTATTTCGATAATGGTGGCGGAGACGGCCTGAGCGTCGCATGGAGCGGACCGGGTATCCAAAAGCAACCGATTCCAACCGATCGATTGACCGTCGGTGGAAGTGGCCAGACGCTCCATGATCTTGCGATCCGTGCAGTGATCTCGATCCCAGGCAACGAAAAAGAAAAATTCGCGGATTTGACCAAGCTCGTCAAATCCGATCGTCAAAGAACGACTGCCGTCCAGGCGTTGCGAACACTTCCCGATTCGAGTTGGGATCCCAAGGAACTCCCAAGCTTGGTCGATAACCTTGTCGGCTACCTTAGCTCGATCCCTGCCAAGCTTCGGACCAGTGGTCCAGCGACCGATACGGTCGAGTTGGTCAAATCGCTCTCGAGTCGATTGCCCGCAGACCTAGCGAAAGCTGTTTCGGACCGTCTCGGCAATCTCGATGTGCGAACCATCGCGATAGGAACCGTTGTCGAGAGAATGATCTATGACAAAGAGCGAATCGTTCTTGAGGCCGGCAAGCCCGTTGAGTTCCGGTTTGCGAATACCGACAACATGCCCCACAACTTCGTAATCGTCCAACCAGGATCGCTCGAAGAAGTCGGATTGAGTTCCGATGCAGGGGCCCAGGAACCCGACGCTCGGGAAAGGAATTTTGTTCCCAAGTCCGACAAGATTCTGCTTGCGAGCAAATTGATCGGGCCAGGAGAGTCGCAAGCGATCAGCTTTGATGTACCCACTGAGCCTGGAATGTATCCCTATGTCTGCACGTATCCGGGACACTGGAGACGGATGTTCGGCGTCTTGGTCGTCGTATCGAGCATCGAGCAGTACAACAATGACCCTGAGGCTTACCTCGCAAGCAATCCTCTCGAAATACGGGACGAACTGCTCAAATCCATCGGAAGGAACACCGAATGGAAAATCGAGGATTTGACCGGGGAACTTGCGGGACTCAAGCAGGGTCGATCCTATGAGGTTGGAAAGAGTCTCTTTGCGGCTGCAAGCTGCGTTGGATGCCACAAGCTCGGAGGAGAGGGCAAGGAGTTTGGGCCGGACTTGAGTAAACTCGACGAGAAGAAGATGACGGCCGATTCGATCTTGAAGTCACTTTTAATGCCATCGGCAGAGATCGAGGACAAGTACCGAGCAAGGATCTTCCAGATGGACTCCGATGCGATCATCACCGGAATGGTTGTCGAAGAGTCGGATAAAGAGATCAAAGTGATGGTCGATCCGTTGGCCAAGGGAGATCCTACCGTGTTGGACAAGGAGGAGATTGTCGGGCAGAAAGTCTCGTCCGTTTCGACCATGCCTCAAGGATTGCTCAACAAATTGACGAAAGAAGAGATTCTCGACCTCATGGCTTATGTTTTGGCTCGCGGGGACAAAAAGCACCCTGCGTTCCAAGGGCATGAGCATGGCGACCATAACCATGGCGACCACTAGGGTTCGAATCCAACGAAAAGCGAATCGCGAATAGATGCCTGAGCGTTGTGTATGAAACCAGGATTTCAGATCGGAGCGATCGGCGAACTGATATGGAACGTCGATAGCTCGATGGTCATAACGCTCGGTGGAGATTCGCGGGCGACCGTCTTTTCCACCCCCAACATGATTATGTTGATGGAGCGTGCAGCGCGCGAGGCCCTGCGTCCTTATCTCGAACCTGGGGAGGAATCCGTCGGAACCGACGTCCAGATCCAGCACGTCAGCGGCGCTGGAATTGGGGCCGTGGTTCGAGGTCACGCACGGGCAACCCAGATCGACGGGAAACGAATCCAATTCGATGTGGAAGCTTGGTGTGGTGACCGACAACTCGGGTTGGGCAAGCACACGCGTGCGCTGGTCAAACTCGAACGGCTGATCGAGAATCTGGAAAAACAGAACCAAGAGGGGCCCAGGGCCATGCGATTGACCCCGAATGAATCCGAATTGCCAACTCTCAAAACGTTGCTTGTCGAGAAATCGGGCAAGCTCATTACGGTGACTCTGAATCGCCCTCAGTCGCTCAATGCGGTCAATGCAGAGATGACCGCTGATCTTGAAAAACTTGTCTGTTGGCTATTAGGGCACAAGGATCAGTACCGGGTGGTGATGTTACGAGGTGCGGGAGATGCTTTCTGTGCCGGCGATGACATCAAGGAGTTGCCGGGTTTTACACCGGAGTTTTCTAGGGAATTGAGTCTGAGGCAGGCCGAGTTGTATTTGGCTTGGGAACGTTTACCGCAGATTGTGATCGCGTTGGTTCATGGCGATGCGATGGGTGGAGGGTGTGTTGCGGCGTACTCCGCAGACTTTCGGATCGCATCGCATGATGCTCGCTTTGGAATGCCAGAGATCAAACTTGGGTGGCCACCTGGCTATGGGATCGCACAGTTAACGCATTTGATCGGCAAAGCTCGAGCGCTTGAGATGTGTCTTCTCGGGGAACCGATCCAAGCGCAGAGAGCATTCGATTGGGGTTTGGTCCATGAGCTCGCACCCAGAGGTCAATTAGCTCAACGAGGGCAATGGTGGGCGGAACGCTTGCTAAAACTTCCGGCCGAGGCGATCCGGCAGACGAAGATGTTGGTTCATTTGGATGAAGGTTCGCAGCCTAAAGTCGCTTATCGAGCCGACACAGAAGCTTATATACGCTGTCTGCAATTGCCCGATGCGAACGAGGGGATAAGGGCATTCATTGAAAAACGACCTCCAAACTTTGGACGCTAGTCCTTACCGAATTCCATCGGCAGGACGACGCGGAATGTACTGCCTTGTCCAAGCTGACTTGTGAGTCCGATTTCCCCTCCTAGGAGGCGGCACAGTTCGCGGACGATCGACAGACCCAAGCCGGTTCCGGAGTGCTCGCGGGTGAGTGCGTCTTTTCCTACCTCGCCGGAAACCTGGCGGAATTTTTCGAAGACAACTTCGTGTTCGTAGGGAGCGATACCCACGCCTGTATCGGCCACGGCGATGCAGAGCGTTCCGTCTTGATTGGGCTCTGCGGAGATCGTTACCAGACCACCCTCGGGGGTGAATTTGATCGCATTGGAGATCAGGTTCGTCAGTATCTGAGAGATTTTACCTTGGTCCTGCATGACCCTGAGTTCGTGTACGCTTGAGTCGACCTGCAGGTCGATATTCTTGTCTTCGGCCATTTTTCGAAAAAGTTCGATTTGAGCCTGGATCAAACCCAAGAGATCGAAGTTTGAGGGTCGGACTTCCATTTTCCCGGCTTCGATTTTGGCAAGATCGAGGATGTCGTTGATCATTTCCAACAGGACTCGGCCTGAGTTTTGAATGTTTCCGACCCAACGCCGTTGCTTGTCGGTCAGAGACTCGATCCCTGCGAGCACGTCGCTAAATCCCAAAATGCTATTCAGGGGGGTTCTCAATTCATGGCTCATGTTGGCAAGAAATTCGCCTTTGAGTCGATTGGCTTCGTACAACTGCAGGTTCACGCTCGCCAATTCATCGATACGCGAATCGAGTTCCTTGTTGACCGCTTGGATCTCTTTTTGGGTGGATGTGATATGTCGAAGCATCCGGTTGAAAGATTCTGAGAGTTCCGTGAACTCGTCGTTGGTATCGACTTGGAATTGCAGATCGGTTTTGCCGTTGGTGATTTCATCGGAAACGAATTTCAATTCCGAGAGTGGATTGATCACCAATCGTTTGAGGACCCAATGGATAAAGAACAGCGAGAGTGCAAGCGTCGCGATGCCGATTGCCGAAAGGAGCGAATAGCTCCAAATTCGCCAGAATCTGGTATCGGTCGTTGGGATACGAACCTGTAAGACGCGAAAAGGATCAACCGACATGACCGAAAGCTTCGGAAGCGAAAGCGCATCGTTTCGCTTATGGCAATCGCGACATTTTTCCGAAAATTGGATCGGTTTATAGTAAAGATGGTACCCGTCGATCGGACCGATTTCTTCGAAGACGGATTGGGTGGGCCCTGCGATCAGCTCCCAGTTGCTTTGCGGGGAAGGAGGAGCGGTGGGTTGAGCGATTTTTGCGGGGGATGGATTTTTCGCAGCATCGGATCTGGCCTGCGCTTTTGCTTGTTCCTCGAGCTCCGAGAGCTTGGCATGGATTCTGTTGAGGACCTTAAGGTCCTCTCGATCGGCCAGAGTGCCTCCCAGCGCATTATGTTCAAGACCGTCATTGATGCGTAGGAGAGACGATTCGTACTGATTGCTGGATTGTTGTTGGTCGAAAGCAGATAGCTTGGACTCTTGATCGTCGAGGTGCTTAAGCCAAACTACTTTATCTGCGTAGTCTCGGGCCGATTGTCGGATCGTTTCGCTCACGAGGCGTTCGGCAACCAATTGGACCGCGACCGCCCCCAGGACCAATGAGACTAGAAGGGCGAGCCCTAAAAAAAAGAGAGCTTTTTTCTCGAGTGCCCACTCTGTAAATAAGCTCTTGAACAACAGTTGGCTCCTGGCGATCCGATCCTGGATTCGACGATGCTTGGTTGCTGAGCATTGTACTCAAAGTCGTCTTGACTTACAGCATCGCTCTTACGTCTGCGGCAGACGTGTACCCATTTTCGATCGCGAGCCAGATCAAAAGGCCTTTTTGGGCATGCAGTCGATTTCCAGCTTGCTGGAACACGAGGCTATTTTTCGAATCGATCACCGCATCGGTGATTTCCATTCCGCGGCGTGCGGGCAGGCAGTGGAGGACCTTGCAACGCTCGGGAGCCATCTGCATGAGCTTGGTGTTGACCTGATAAGGCCCGAAAGCAGCTTTACGGGCTTCGTTTTCCTCTTCTTGGCCCATGCTGGTCCAAACATCGGTGTAGATAAAGTCGGCATCCTTGATCATCGAGCGTATGTCATCGCTTTGATCGAAATCCAAATTGCCCACGAGTCGAACCTCTTCGAGAAATTCGTTGGGGATTTGGTACTTTTTCGGGCAAGCGAGCCGAAATCGAAGTCCACTCATCGCTGCGGCCCGAATCAGCGATCGCACGACGTTGTTTCCATCTCCCACAAACGTCAGTTGTTTTCCTTGCAAGTTACCGCCGGTCGATTCGTCGATGGTCAGAATGTCGGCTAAGGCTTGGCATGGATGGGATTCATCGGTCAGGCCATTGATCGTCGGGACGGCGTTATGGCGGACGAGTTCCTCGATGGTTGATTGGGAAAAAGCTCTGCAGACCAGGAAGTCGCAGTACTCTCCGAGAACACGGACAAAATCGCCGATGGTCTCACGCTCCCGCCAGCCCGCATCGCCGGTCAAGTACAAAGCGGTACCCCCGAGTTGCGCCATGGCGGTTTCGAAACTAACGCGAGTCCTCAAACTCGCCTTTTCGAACACCAGCGCACAGGTTCTGTTTTTGAGCAAGTCAGGTCGATGCCCCTGGCCCAGGAGTTTTTTGAGTTGGTGCGACCAGTCCATGATCATTTGAAATTCGTCGATTCGCAAATCGACAAGCGATCTTAAATGTCTCATCATTGGATCTTTGCTTAGATTCGCGAGGCGGCCGTGTTGCGTTGTTGAAGGATTTCAGTTCCTACGCCAGCGGTTGTGTAGATCTCTAGCAAGAGCGAATGCCGCAACTGGCCATCGATGATGTGAACCTTGCCAACACCCCGGTTGAGGGTCGAGAGGCAAGCCTCCACTTTGGGAATCATCCCACCACTGATGACGCCTTGCTCGATCAGCGCCTTGGCTTCCGCGGCCGTCATCGAATGGATCACACTCGTTGGATCGTCTTTGTCTCTCCTGACACCATTGACATCGCTGATGAAAATCAGCTTTTCTGCCCCTAAGGACTCCGCCACAGCCATCGCAGCGGTGTCCGCATTGACATTGTACTTCTGGCCGTGGGGATCGATGCACATCGAGGGGATAAAGGGTATTTGTCCGGTGTAGGTCAGACTTTCGATCGTTTGACGGTCGACCCGTGTCACTTGCCCTACGTAACCAAGGTCGATCGGAGCGTTTCCGGGTTCTTCAAGCAACAATTTTTCGCCGAACAGAACGTTCGTGGTGCGGAAGTTCAAATTCATCGCACGGCCGCCGAGACGCTCGACCTCTTCGGTCAAAAACGTATTCAACTCGTATCCGAGCGTTTGCTCAACGATATCGAGCGTCTTGGCGTCGGTCACGCGCCGTCCCTTGACCCATACCGGTTCGATGGCTGCGGCTTCCATCGCTTTATTGATCGAGGGGCCCCCTCCATGGACAACCACCGGGCGCATACCGACAGTCTCCATAAAAATGATATCCAGAAGCGTATGGCGCATCGCATCGGGGTTGGCCATGAGCGAACCACCGAGTTTGATAACGGTCGTTTTGCCTCGAAAGCGTCGGATCCATCCCATCGCCTCGATCAGTACGTCGGCCTTCTGGACCGCTTGGGTTTGGTCGTCCACGTTGGTTCCTGCAATTGAGCTATAAAACAACAACGCCGACACGCTATGGCGCATCGGCGCAATCGAAATTTTTTGGAGCCAATTCCTCTAAGGAATTAAAACGGCTACTCTGGGCGCCCTACGAATCGAAGGGGCCAACGGATGATTTTAGCCTCGATAGCAACCTTTTTCAACTGAGACTGTCCTATCCGAGACTCTTTCAACCGAGCCCCATCGAGGACGACTAAGGCGACGGCATCAATTTCTCTAATTTTTCGGCTGCTTTCGTTACGATCGGCAGGGCCCAGGCCTCTTTAGAGTACAACTGGATCACGGCTCGCAGACGGATTGCGAGTTCGTGATTTGGCGAGCCGGATCGCAGAACCTTCTCGTAATGATTTTCGAGTTGCGAATATCGGATCTTGTCGGATGCCGATTCTACCTGCGAGTCGAGTTCTTCATGGAGTTGCCCAGCAAAGCGGGCCCAAGCTTGCTCCTTGGCGTCGAGTAATTCGATTGGGTAGGCATCCGCAAAGGCCGCGAGTTTCGACTTTGCAATTTCGCTCTGTGACTCTTTGATATTTACGATGTCTCGCAAGACCGCGACCATCGCATCTTGGCCTGGATAGCGGTTGCTGGATCGACGTTGCAGAAATCGAAGTCGCTTCAAATACTCGATCTTTTCGGCGGCGGCGTCAAGTTTATCTATACGCTGGTCATTTGGGTATTTTTCCTTGAATGCTTCGATCTGATCCTCGGTATCGAGCAGTCGGGATTCATCCCCGCTGGCGACAGCCGCCGCGATGGGTTCGTAAAGCCGATCGGGGTTGACGGGTTGGGAGAAATAAAGAAATCCTGCGATGCACGCCCCCAGGGCACCGAGGATCAATAGGATCTCTCCCCAGCGTTCGCGTTTTTCGACTTCAGGGCGTGGCCCTTCGAAGATCGAAGCCTTGGCTCGGTCTTGATCGCTGACCTCAGCAAAGGTTGTCCGGCCCGAGGTGGGTAGGCCTGAATGAGTGGGTTTTTGGACCAGCGATCCGCCGGTGATGTGTTCTCTGGTCGCTTCGTCGGCTTGGACGATTTCAATGCGTGTGGCGTCATGGTAAGGCGAATCGGAGAGATCAGCGATCGAGGGTAGGTACTTGACGTCGATGCTCGTCTGCGTGGGGCTGGTATGAACATCGAGGGCCTCTGAGGGTTGCTTGTCCAAATTCGATTCGTGCTGCTTGGCCTCGCGCTGTTTTAAACCTGCCCGAAGGGCCAGGAGTCGGTTCATGGTAAGGTAGGCGGTCGCTGGCCGTTTGCTCGGGTCGCGGTTGAGCAAATCGTCGATCAGTTTGCAGAACTCCTCGGGCACTTCGGGTACAAGTTTTCGGATAGGTGTGAAGGGCCCATAGCGAACGTTGAAGAGAATTTCAGGAATGTTATTCCCAAGGAAAGGAGCTCGACCTGCTAAGCATGCATAGCAGATCGCACCTAACGCATACAAATCGCTTCGTGGGCTGACGGTGGTCCCTTCAGCTTGCTCGGGTGGCATAAAGTCGGCTGTACCGACAGAGGCACCTGGCTGTGTGGAACCATCTCGTCCAAACAATTTCGAGATCCCGAAATCCAGCAGCTTGATGGTATTCTCCGGCGTGATCATCAAATTCGCTGGTTTCAAGTCGCGATGGATGATTCCGAAATCATGAGCTTGTTTGAGTGCACCTGCGATTTGGATCGCCCAATCGAGCGTTGTCTGCCAATCGATCTTTCGTTCGAGCTTTAGCTTTTGGTGCAGATTCATCCCTTCGACAAATTCCATCGAGTAGAAGGGCAAGGACTCAGCTTCACCGATTCCGATCAGCCGAACGATGTTCGGGTGTTTGAGTCGGATGAGTGTTTGGATTTCCGATTCAAAGCGGCTATGGAACCTCGATTCGCTGGACAGTTCTTCGGAGATGATCTTCACGGCAACGCGTTCGTGGTTTTTTTCGTGGACCGCCTCGTAGACGACACCCATGCCACCGCGCCCGAGGAGTCGAATCACTCGGTAGGGCCCTAGGAATTCCGGCAATGAACCCAACATCGTTATTCCCCTTTGGTAGGTCCACTGGATCGAAGGTAGCTGATGATCCCGGCGATTTCCTCAGGACTGAGCAACTGTTCAAATCCCTCAGGCATGAGCGACCGTTCGGACTCTCGAAACTCCGCGATATCGGCCTTGTTCAGATTCTCGATCCTTCCGTTGCTATCGACCCATTCGATGCTCGATTCGTCCTCTCGGAGTTTCAGACCCGTCAGTACTTGGCCTTCGTGGGTTCTTGCTTGGAAGACCCAGTACTTTTCCTCGACGGATCGGTTCGGATCTAAAATCGCAATCGCCCAAGCTTCGTTGGTCCAGTGTGCGAGCCCTCGGAGATTTGGTGCGAGGCTCTCTTGATAGTTCTCGTCGACCTTTCGACCTTCGTGGCACGCGGCGCAATGCTTGCGATAGGCGACTTGGCCGATACTTGCGTCAGCCTTTTTCGGCCAACCGAGTAGTGCTTGCCGAACCAGTGCGGGTCGGTCGGCCCCTGGTGCCGGTCCGAATATCTCGATGGCACCTTTCGACACCTGTTGGGAACCATCGGATCGCAATCGTTGAATGGTGATCGCATCGATATCGGCGGGGGCTATATTTCCCTTCCGAACCGCATCGAGAATTTCCATCCCACCCGATTCGTTTTGTCCAAGCTTGCTCAAGACAACCGATCGACTGGCTTGGGACAGATCCCGCCACCGACCGATCAATTGCGCGGAGGCTTGGCCACCGAGATTCATCAAACCGATGGTCAATTCCGAATCGATCGGCAGCGATTCGCCCCGCACGAGTGCTCCGAGCAACATCGCATGGTCCTCGGTCCAGGTCGAGCCCATCCGAGAAGCAAGCAGGTTCACACCGGCGAGCACCCCTCCTGCATCGACTTGGGTGGGGTCATTTTGGTACAGACGCAAGCAATCGCGAGCCGAATTGAGGATCCGTCCGATCGCAGATTCGTCCAAGCCGGAGACATCGGCCGACGCAAATTGCTTGGCCAAAAGGTAATGCCAAGCGGGTCTAGGGCCAGTTTCGTTGGCGACCGAAGCGAGTAGTTCAGCACGAAACTCTGGCGAGATCCTGGGAACGAGTTTTTCGGCGATCTTTTGCACGCTGCGGATCTCTGCATCGCCATTGAGTACAGCTCGCAGAAGACCATCGACGCTCGAGGGATTCAGGAAATGGATCGATTCTTGGACCCAACTATCTTGCGCATGGCTTACAAGGGCCTTGGCCATCCAATCGATTGGCGGAGCCTTATCCTGACTTGCTTCGACCATCGCGACCATGGCTAAGGAGGGCAATTTGGCGATCGAATCGAGGGGTATCGAGGCCCAGAAACGCTGTCGGGCATCAGGATCGAGACCCAGAGCATCGATGTTTTCGGCTAGGAAGCGGAGTGTCTGTGGGTCGCTCTTGGCGACCAAATCATCGATTTGATGGACAGGGAAGCTGCCTAATGCCATGAGCACGCTTACGAGCCGAATTCGGGTTCCTGGGTGATCGGTTTGCATGAGCAACTTGCCG
>QWPJ01000047.1 GCA_003671195.1 Planctomycetota bacterium | reverse complement strand
CTGAGGTAAACGACGAGCGGGGGAGCAATTGGGGACAATGGCTCTACACTGAGGCAAACGACGCGGAGGAGCAATTGGGGACAATTGCTCTACACTGAAGAAGCGGCGATGGTCGTTGATACTCGTACGGCGACGTTCCCAAAGGTGCTCCCGCCGCCAAGGTCGGTCAGACGCTCGCTGGTAAGGTCGTTCAGGCTCTTCTTGTCCGGCGAAAGCTTTGGCCACCATTGCCCCACCGAAATGACCACCCCACGCTTGGCGTCCTCTGTGACGACCGCTTTTCGCTGGATCGATCCGTAACGGCTGGTAACTTGGATCGGCTGCCCATCGGCTATTTGGCAATCCGCCGCGTCCCCGGGGTGGATCAAAAGCGTCGGCTCTGAGCCCGCGAGCTTGATGATGCTCGGAACGTTTCCCATGGTTGTATTGACCACCACCGCGCCGGGTGGAGAGATCAGTCGCAATGGATATTCCTGATTCAACTCCTCTTGAAATTCAATCTGCTCAGGAGCCGGCCCAAAGCGAATCTTCTTGTCAGGATGATGGCTCCCATGTGCATAAGGATGAAAGGGCTCGGGCAAAGTCAACTTCACGGAACGCTCCCTTTGGAGTTTCTCTCGGTCGATCCCCTCAAGCCATGGGTTCGGCGAATCGAGCATCCGATCGATCAACTCGTCGGTGCCCCAATGCAATTCGGGAACATCGATGCCAAGCCGTCGCGCAAGCTCTTGGAAAACCCACCGATTGGGCTTGGCTTGCCCCCTGGCGCTGACCACCGCATCGGCGTACTGAAGATAGTAGTGGCCGTACGAGGTGTAGATATCCGGATGTTCCAGAAACGTTGTAGCCGGGAGCAGGTAGTCTGCATAGTCGGCCGTGTCGGTCTGGAAATGCTCCAACACCACCGTCAAGAGCGAGTCCCGTGATAAACCTTGGCGAACTCTCGCAGAATCTGGAGCTACGGCCGCAGGATTGCTGTTGTAGACGAACAAGGCATGGATACCTTGGGGTTGCTCGAGAAGCTCGCTGGCCAAGCAGTTCATGTTGACATGCCTCGCATCGGGATTGCGACGGGCCAAGCCCGTGATCTGGTGACGGTTGAGCTGAAAGGCCCCGCTCGTCGAGATGACTGAACCGCCCCCAAGGTGCTTCCATGCGCCGATCAACGCAGGCAAGAGGGTGACGGCACGGCAAGCGTTCCCTCCCCCTTCGTTCCGCGTCATCCCATAGCCGACTTTGATAAAGCTCGATCGACTCGTCGCATACTGAGCGACCATGGTTTGCAGCGACTCGAGCGGTACATCACAAAATGCAGCGGCTCGTTCGAGTGTCCATGGCTCGCACGCTTGTCGGTACTCTTCGAGCCCTGTTGCATAGGAATCCAAATAACTGCGGTCCTCCCAGCCTTGGGCCAAGATCTCGCGACCGATGGCCAAGGCCAATGCGGCGTCGGTCCCGACTCGGATTTGCCAGTGCTCGTCGGCGAACCTGGAGGTTTCGTTTCGATAAGGATCGATATGGAGGATTTTTGCACCGCGCTTGCGTGCCTCTTTGAGGATCGGCGCTAGATGCGAATTGCTGCGCAGGACATTGATCCCCCAGAGGACGATGTATCGGCTATGAACAAGGTCCTCTGGGTCGGTCCCGATCTTGTTGGGCCCATAGTTTGTCTCCCAGGCGCTTCCACCGGTCGTCGCGCAGATCGTCTGGTCGAGTTCCAAGGCCCCGAGCGCGCGGAAAAAGGTGCTTGGAGTGTCCCCTTGGATGACCCCCATCGTTCCCGCGTAATGGTAGGGCAATACCGATTGCCCACCGTGGGTCTTGAGGATCGTTTCGAGCCGTTCTGAGATTTCATCCAGGGCAGTTTCCCAAGTGACCTGCTCGAATTTGCCTTCCCCTTTGCGACCCGTTCGGCGCATGGGATGCAACAGCCGATCGGATTGCTCTTGTCGCTCCGGATACCGGGCGGTTTTGACGCACGCAAACCCCCGGGTGATCGGATGCTTAGGATCTCCGGTCAGCCCGACGACCTTGCCACCGTCGACTTGGATGTGCAGTGCGCAGGCATCGGGGCAATCCAAAGCGCACACGGAGGGAAGGACGCGAATGGTGGATGGAGATTTCATGGGTTTCCGCCGTTGAGCCGGGTGCACCAGCCATGCGCGATCGAGACGATCATCGGGATGTCTTTCTCGTTGTTGGTCAAAAGGTGGTTGCTGCCGGGCAAGGCCACGAGCGTTCGTCCCGAATCCCCTTGGGTGCCTTTGAGGGTATTTGTCCTGGGGTCTTGATCATACCCGGCATTTCGAATCGCATGGTAAAAACCGACGGTTTCATCCACTGGGGAATGGAAAACCAGGAGGGGTTTCCGCAGGCTCGCGACGGTGGCACCAAGGTCATGGCTTCGGAAATCCTCGACCATCTGACGCCGGATTTGAAGTTTCTGGCCGCCGATGCTGACGGTCCCGTGTCCGAGGCTTGCGATATCCGGATCCATGCGTACCAAAAGATCCGCAAGATGGTACGTGTCGCTCGGTGCGGCCAAAGCGATGACCCCAGCGACGCTTGAGATTTTTTCGGCCATGGCCATGCTCGCTGCGCCGCCGAAGCTATGCCCGAGGAGGAATCGAGGTGCCTGGTACTCTTTGGACAAGAACTCTGCTGCCGATTGGAGGTCTTCGCAGTTGGTGGTGAAGTTGGTTTCGGAAAAAGTTCCTTGGCTTGCTCCCAGTCCGCTGAAGTCGTATCGCAGCACACCCCATCCGCAATCGGCAAGGCCCCGCGCGATGCGAACGATCGCCTTGAGGTCCTTGTTGCACGTAAAGCAGTGCGAAAAGAGAATCCAACCGTGGGGTTCGCTACTGGGGGATTCACCGTTGGGAATCTCAAGGATTCCGGCCAAATGTCCGCGTCGGCCTGGAAAATCGACTCGGTGGCTCTTGCGCATCGCTTGGCTCATGCTCAACGTGAATATTCACAAAACCGTACTATAGAGACCTAGCGAACACGGCGCATGGTGATCGTTCCGCGATCGCCGGCGGCTTGGAAGCCACCTGAAAGGGAGTCGCCGACGATTTGAGTGTTCATTTGATAGCTACCGAGGATGGGTCCTAATTTCTTCGACGAGGTCAGAACCGTTTGGCCTTGGGAGGTCGTTTGCGGGACCAGTTCGGCACGGTAGGCAAAGGGGATCACCAGGGCGAAACGCCCCGTGAAGCGTGCTTGGTAGTTCCCGTTCGAGGTCGGTCGTATCGAGACGTTCATCGGCCCGCTGTGGCCGGTCGATTCGCTTTGCCATCGGCCGGACCATCGGCCTTGGGGGTTGCCTTCTTGGGCGATTGTCCTCGAAGAGAAAGCCACCAGAGCGACGGACAGCGCCAAGACAATTCTCAGCGAGAGCGATCGCATGGTACGAGGGGATGAATTCATGATGGGTTGGTGGTTGGTGGGTTGGAATCAGTTGGAGGGTGGAGGTTGGCGGTAGGATTTTTTCTTTTGGAACAGGGCACGGTGTTCGGCAAATTCGCTTCGAAGTGGCCCGTCGTCGGTGATTTGGATGGCTTGGTTGATGGTGTTGATCGCTTTTGCGAATTCGCCTTGGGCGGCTTGGGACATTGCAAGCACATCGAGCAGATGGCCTGTTAGGTTCCCGTTGCACGCATCGATTGCCTTTTGGGCGGTCTTTGCGGCAGCATCGGGATCGCGGTAGAAGTCTTCGGGGCACGTGGCCATCATCCAAGCGGCATTTTGGAGGGCTCGCACGTAGTTCGGGTCGGCTTTGATCGCTTTTTGGTAGGCTTCGGCGGCTTCTTTCCAGCGACCGAGGGATTGGCAAGTATCGGCAAATTCGGTTGCGATTTTTGGGGAGTCCGGAGCGAGGCTCATGGCCGATTGGTAGTCGGCCAAGGCGGCTTCGATTTGTCCGAGTGCAAAGCGAGCGTTTCCTCGTCCGCTGAACAGATCGGCGACTTGTTTGTCCAGCGCGATGGCTTGGTTGTAGTCGTCGATGGCCGCGTTGTGATTCCCTTTTCGGAAGTGGATTTCGCCCCGGTTGTGGAAAGCTTCGACAAACTTGGGGTTCAGTTCGATGGTTTTGCTGAACGCTTCGATGGCCTTGGAGAAGTCTCCGGCGATAGCCAGGAGGACACCGAGGTTATGGTGGGCGCGCCAGCGGCCCGGATCGTTTTGGATCGCCAAGCGGAAATCATCGAGGGCGGCGCGGTCGAGGTTTTCGGCTTCGGCCAATTGCCGATTGGCGACCATTTCACCTGCCATATCGGATCGGAGTTCACCGCGACGGTTGGCAGCCCAACTGAGGAGTTTTTTGGTGTAGTTGCGTTCCGAGACGATTCGGGTCGAGTCGCCAGCGATGTTCTTGCAGCGTTCGATGATGCTGTTGAGTTCGATGACGGCTCGGGCTTGCTGGGCCGCATCGAAGAGGGCTTGGAGGTCCGCAGGGACTCCGCCGGGGACCTCCTTGGCGTTCTGGGTCCGTTTGGCCAGTTCGGCATCGACGGGTGGATCGCTGGGGGTCGCAGGGTTGGATTGCTCGGGATTATCAAGCAGCCCGGGCAGATCGGGCCGAGGGTCCTGGTTGGTTTTCTCGTCCCAAGTGGTACGGGGGATGGCCCTCTGCGCGAGAGCCTCCGGAGAGCAAATCGCACCGCACAGGCAAGCCAACAGCACCAACAACAGAGTCCTACGGTCCATCCTAATGTAGATCGTATTGTAGATCCTACGGTAGATCCAACTGGCGATCCGACGAGGATCGTTCAACCTAACGAACCTTTGTCGCTCCAACAAATCGCAAACCAACATTCCTTGGACTCCCTTCGTTGACCGGATCCGAAAGTTCGCATTCGAATCATGAAACGTTCGAAATATCATAGCAAAAAACCTGTCGGGAGCATCGGCAATATCCCTGGTTTTTCGGGTGGCTTGTAGGTACATTGCCCTTACGAATTATCCAAATGCCCGTCCAAGGCCTGCACCCTATCGAGTTTGACCGCTATGCCAGTAACCGATGCGATTGTCCGTCGACTTCACGAGGTCTTGCTCCAGGTAGCCGATATCCGGGGGCAGATCGAAAGGGCCCCCAAGCAGATCAAGGCGGCTCAAAATCGGGCTCAGCAAGCCCGCGATGCGGTGACGGCTTGCAAGGAGACGATCAAGAAAAACCGGATGGATGCAGACCGCAAGCAACTCCAGCAGCGTCAATACGAGGCCAAGCTTTACGAGTGGCAAGGAAAGCTCAACGGGACCTCGAACAATCGGGAGTATCAAGCGGTCAAAGACCAGCTTGCCGCCGACACCCAAGCCAACAGCGTCCTGTCGGATGAAATCTTCGAAATCCTCGAAAACCTCGACAATTTGCAGAGCCAACTGGTGGGTTTGGAAGGCGAACTCAAAACGGTCGAAGAGGACACGTCCAAGGCGCAAGTCAAGATTCAGGATCGAATCGTCGTGCTCCGTGGGGAGCTCGTGCGGGTCGAGGGTGAGCTCAAGCAAGCCGAAGGCCAGTTGCCCGACGACTTTGCAGCCATCTACCATCCCCTTGTCAAAACCAGCGCCGAGGACGCTTTCGCACCGCTCGAGGATCGCTCCTGCGGCGGTTGCAACACCAGCCTTCCTCCTCGTGTCGTCGACCAACTGCGTCAGGGCCATCCGATCCCCTGCTCGAGTTGCGGTCGATGGCTTTATAGACCCGAATGACTCCCACCGAAGAATTGATTTCGTCGCTGCCATTGCACTTGCAGGAACGCACCCGGGGAATCCCAAGGCCTGCGTCCGGCCGCTCAAGGTTATCTCAATCGCAGTTATCTCAATCGCAAGCATCGGATCGCGGGCCGGTCGTCTACTGGACGCACCATGCCCAACGCGTCGAGGAGAACCCAGCCCTCGATGTCGCATGCACGCTTGCACTTACCCTCAGACGACCTTTGGTGGTCTATCACGGCCTGTCCTCGCAGTACCGTTATGCCTCGGATCGGCATCATGTGTTCCAGATTCAGGGGGCCAAGGATCTTCAGGAGGAGTACACACAGCGAGGCATCCGCTACGCGTTCGAACTCCAGAGGCGATCAGAGAATACACTTGGTCTTTTGCGATTGGCCCAGCAAACCGATTTGTTGATCACCGACGATTTCCCAGGTGAGCCCACCGATCGATGGCTCGAGCGATTGGCGTACTTGGAGGGTTTGACGATCCTGGCCGTCGATACGGCTTGCGTGGTGCCGATGCAACTCGTCGGCCGTGGGCATGATCGGGCGTTTGCGTTCCGCGATGCGACGGCCAAGCTCTACAAAGAGCGGCTATCGAGGCGTTGGCCAACTCTCGAGAGTGTTCCGCAGCGGTACGATGGCCCGTTGCCCTTTGAGGCCTTGGATTGCTCGACGATCGAGCCTTATCAGATCGTAGCGCAGTGTGACATCGACCCCATGGTCCCTCCGGTTGCCGACACTTGCGGTGGGACTCGGGCCGGGTACAAGCGTTGGAACGATTTTTTGCAGGATCGGATTTCCAAGTACGCGGCGAAAAGGAACGACCCATGTGCCGAGTACTCGAGTCGCATGTCGGCGTATTTGCATTACGGCATGGTATCTCCGATGCGATTGGCCCGCGAAGCCAACGAGCGTAAGGCTGAGAAGTACCTCGATGAACTCCTGATCTGGCGAGAACTCGCTTATGGATATTGTTTTTATCGAAGCGACTACCGTTCGATCGAGACGATTCCATCGTGGGCTATCGAAACGTTGCGCAAGCATCAGAAGGATCGACGGGAGAAATTGTATTCCTGGGAAACGCTCGCTCGCGGAAAGACCGACGATAGGCTCTGGAACGCTTGCCAAGAGAGTTTGATTCGCCACGGTGAACTCCATAACAATCTGCGGATGACCTGGGGCAAAGCGATCTTGTCCTGGACCAAATCGCCCGAAGAGGCCCTCGGGTGGATCATCGATTTGAACCATCGCTATGCGCTCGATGGTCGCGATCCTGCTTCGTACGGGGGGATCCTCTGGTGCCTAGGTCAATTCGATAGACCTTTTTATCCGGAGCAACCGGTACTCGGGACGGTCCGAGCCCGACCTACCTCCGGTCACTTGAATCGGTTGGACTTTGACCGCTATGAGCGGATCGTACGCCGTCCGATAGCCAAAAGCACATGTAGGGTAGCGGTTGTCGGAGCGGGAATCGCGGGGCTGCTGTGCGCACGATCGCTTGCCGACGTCGGATTTGAGGTCGAGCTTTTCGAGAAGTCGCGCGGCCCCGGAGGCAGGGGAGCCACCCGTCGATTGGACTCTGCCGGCTCGATCGACCACGGAGCACCTTGTTTTCAGATCTCCTCGCGACGATGGGAGAATCTTTTGGGCTCCTGGGAGCAAGACTCTGTCATCGCCCGCTGGGAGCCGAGGCTGGGGATTTGGAAAGGCAGATCTCAGGCCGGCAAGGTTGCTGCAGATTCTATGGTGGCTGCAGATTCTGTCTCGGAAGATTCCATCGCAGAAGGTTCACTCGAAGCTAGTGCGTTGGAAAGAGCCCCGGGGTGGGTCGGCAAGTGGTGGGTCGGCAAGGGGGGAATGAATCGGATTGGCAAGCATCTAGCGCAGGGGCTTGCGATCGGTTATCGCAAGACGATCGAAGGGATCGAGCGCAGGGATCAGGGGTGGACACTTCGGGGGAGTGTCCAAAGCGAATCGGGTGTTGAGAGTTTCCAAGCAGGGCCGTTTGACTGTGTGGTCCTAGCGATTCCATCTCCGCAGATCTCGGCCTTGGTTCACCGTGATTGCCGCTGGAAAGAGGTTGCAAGTTCTCGGTCGATGGAACCGACCTGGACCTTGATGATCGAGTTTGCGGGCCGTTGGGAGATCCCCTTCGATGCGATCCACTTGGAGGATCATACGAGCCTCTTGTGGATGAGCCGCGAGTCTAGCAAACCGACGGGCAAACCGTCGGGCTCCTCGGCGGATTTGCAAGGCAACTCTCAAGGTCTGGCAGGTCCGGAGGCTTGGTGCATCCAGGCGACGAGCCAATGGACAGTCGAGCATCTTGAGAGGGACCCCGAATGGGTCAAGTCCGAGATGATCGCTGCGATTTCAAAACTCGGAGTCGTTGCGATTCCTCAGATTCTGCAGGTTCATGCCCACCGGTGGCGATATGGCCAAGCCTTATCGGCGGGTGATCGGTCAGCAGATTCGTGCCCTTATTTGTGGGACCCGGATTTGCAGTTAGGCGCCTGTGGCGATTGGGTCACGGGCTCTGAGGGGACTCAGGAGGGGGACCGCAGGCAGACGATTCGCCCCCAGGGGATCGAGCGAGCCTTGGAATCCGGAGCCGCCATGGCAGGTGGGATCTACCGGCACTGGGTCGAGCGAAACGGGCTTGCATGCGACCTGAGCTTGGGAAACAAGCCCTACCAACCTTTGCTTTTCGATCCCGACGTTTAGACATGTCGCATTAGTCATGTCAGTTTCGTCATGTCGGTTTCGTCATGTCGGTGATCCGTCGTAGCGATCGGATGTACTTTGGCGTATCGATAACGAGCACGAGTCGGACTTGACGCAGACTCTCTATTTTCACTATTTCTTAGACCTGCGGAGGGCTGTCGATCGGTGTCGGCCCTAGCATTGCAGAGCCGATCTGGAGTGTCGAACGTGAAGATATCCGTTGTTTCACCTGTGTATAACGAATACGAAGTCCTTCCGTATTTGTTGGATGCGTTGCCTAAAGCCTTGGTGAAACTTACCGATCACTACGAAATCATTCTGGTCGATGACGGCAGCACCGATGGATCCGACCGGGTCATCCGCGAGCGTGCCGAGTCCGATAGCAGGATCAAGTTGGTCCAGTTCAGTAGAAATTTTGGGCAGCAGGCTGCGATCACCGCGGGATTGGATTGCGTCACCGGAGACATTGTGGTGGTGATGGATTGCGACATGCAGGACCCCCCTGAGATGCTCGGACCGATGCTCGATAAGATCCATCAGGGATACGATGTGGTCTCGTGCAGACGGATTGGTCGCGATGGCGAGTCGCTGTTCAAGCGATGGAGTTCGACGGCGTTTTATCAAGTCATGAGATCGGGGATCGACCATCGGATACCGCCTGAGGTTGGGGATTTCCGGATGTACACGCGTCGGGCTGTCGATGGACTACGAGCTTTCCGAGAGCAGCATCGATTCATGCGAGGTTTGGTCGCTTGGTTGGGTCTCAAAGAAGCGATTTTGCCTTTCCATCGTCCGGCCAGGGCAGCCGGCCAGACGAAGTACCCACTTTCGAAATTGATCAAGTTGGCCTGGACTGCGATCTCGTCTTCCTCGCCGCTTCCGCTCAAGGCCAGTTCGTATCTAGGAGCGGCGATGCTATGGAGTTCGGCATGCGCGGCCTGTCTGTTTCTTATTGGGTTTTTTGCCGATTGGAACGCCACCTCGAGTTTGGCTTGGGTTTCTTTTTTGCTCGGACTCAGCGGGCTCCAAATGACCGCGATCGGTCTTTTGGGGGACTATGTCGGGAGGGTTTTCGAGGAATCCAAAAGTCGCCCTTTGTATGTGGTCAGTCAGGTGTGCAACATCGAGCGTTCCCCCGAGCAGCCAAGAGCCTTGTGGCTCGACACCCATGAAGCTCAATCGGCCGTCCGGATCGAGCCTCGCATCTACGGACCGATCGTCCTGCCGGGTGCACCACGCAAAGCGGGCTAATCGATCGGAATGGAATCCCAAACACCGATCGATCTTGAGCGTAAGAGCAACTGGCGTTGGGACATACTCTTGCTCCTAGCCGTTTGTATTTTGGTGCTTTGGACCGGACTTGGGGCAACCCGACTTTGGGACCAGGACGAAGGGTATTACGCCAGCGTTGCAAGGGAGATGCATGAGCGTGAGGATTGGGTAGTTCCGACGTTCAATCAAGAGCTCTTTGCGCACAAGCCGCCCTTGATGTACTGGGGGATGATCTGCGGTTTTCATTTATTTGGTGTATCGGAGTTTTCCGCGCGTTGGGTATCGGCGATCTTCGGCACCGCCATGGTCTTGATGACCTACTGGATGGGTCGATTGCTGGCCGATCGCCAAACGGCCTTGATATCCGCCTTGGTGTTGTCGAGCAGCTTGATGTTCACGGTGGCATCTCGTTCGGCGACTGCCGACGTCCACTTAGGGTTCTTCGTTTTGGTCGCTTTGACGCTCTGGGTTCGCTCGGCGAAATTATCGCTAGATCGCATAGGCGGGGGCCATGAACGAGCGTTGGACTACCCGGTGACGCATGGGGGGACCTGGTTGGCGATTTATGTCGCGATCGCCTTTGCGGTCCTTTCCAAAGGACCGATAGGCTTTGCCTTTCCGATTGCGATTCTGGGGACTTTGACCCTGCTCTGGCCGTGGGTGCAGGGTCAGAGTAGAACCTTCTGGAGTCTGGTGACGCCCAAGCGTTTTTTCGGAGCGACGGTATCGATGCAGCCTTGGGTCGGTGCCTTGGCGTTGATTGCGATCGCTGCCCCTTGGTTTTGGATTGTCCATCAGCGAACCGATGGAGCGTTTTTCGGCGAGTTCTTTGGGGTGCAGCATTTGGAGCGGTTCTCCAAGCCGATGGACAACCACAGCGGCCCGATCTACTACTACATCGTCTCGATTTTATTGGGCTTTTTCCCTTGGACATCCTTTGCGATCCCGATCGGCTTGCATGCCTTCAGGGCACGGTATTCCGATCGAACCCGATTCGCATCCATGGTCATAGGCGTTTGGCTGTTTTTCTACTTGGTGGTTTTTTCGGTCGCCAGCACCAAACTTCCCAACTACATCATTCCGGCCTACCCTGGGATTGCGCTTTGGATCGGTAGTTATTTTTCAGGTTGGTTGGATCATTCGGTATTGAACTCAGGGCTCATGGGGAGATTTTGGCCCAGGGCCGGTTGGACGTTTATGGTCCTGAGCGGCGTGGTCCTGAGCGGAGTTCCATGGATCTTGGCCTCCCGGTTGGCCGAACCTTGGCTCGAACGCTTGGCCGTCGATCCGAAGATGCTACCGGCGATTGCTACTTTCGCATGGCTTGGGTTGTTATTGCTGATCTGTGGGATCGTCGGGCTGTTCTTGGAGGCAAGGAACAAGCGGGTTTGGTCGCTTGGGATTTTGGCAGCAGTTTGCGTGGTCTGGGTGGTGTTGATCTGGCAGAGGATCCTGCCACAAATCGATCGATTTCAGACCCCCCAGCAAATCGCCATCGAGCACCTTGGGCCCTCGGGATCGAATGGGTCGCAGGGGGATCCGGTGGTCGCTGGAATGTTTCGCCCGAGCATGGTTTTTTATTCGGGGCAGGCATTGGATTTCTGCCCCGACGATGCTTCCTTGGAGGAGTCTCTTTCGGCCCAGGAGCCCCCGAGCTCGGTGGTGATCCATCAGGCCAGTCCCGAGGCGCATCGATCGCTTCAGGAGCATGGCTATCGGATCGTCGATCGGCTCGATAGTTTCCCGAAAAAAGGCTCGATCGAGGTCTATCGGAAATAGGCACACGCGAGTTTGGTGTCTGGTTTATTTACCGGTTCGCATCGGGTAGGATGGACAGCTTGCTACCTATTTCTTTGCTTGTTGGTTCCGCGCTTGCAATCCCACCAGTCCTCATCCATGGAGAATCGCCTCGAGCGATCGAAAATGATGCTTTCTGAAACGAAGTTCACTCGCCGAAGC
Organism: Planctomycetota bacterium; assembly: GCA_003671195.1. Classification (GTDB taxonomy): domain Bacteria; phylum Planctomycetota; class Planctomycetia; order Pirellulales; family Pirellulaceae; genus JBKCUI01. Next base: position 8,621 of record QWPJ01000047.1, on the reverse strand, counting down.
GTCCTGCAGCAGGCCACCGCGCTTGGCGGAGTCGCCTTTTGCTCGAAGATATCCAAGGCATACAGTCCCAACGACGTATTGAACTTGGCGTTTGTTGGCGTCGGTGGTCGCGGAGGAGGAAACCTTCAGGAGATGGTATCTGCCGGGGGCGTACGAGTAGGGGCGATCTGCGATGTCAATCGCAATACGCTCGACGGGGTTGGACAGCAGCACAGCGAGGCCAAGAGGTACGGGGACTTTCGACGCTTGCTCGATGACCTCAATGGAATCGATGCGGTGGTGGTCTCATCGACCGAACACACGCATGCCTTTGCGACACTTCCAGCCCTGCAGCAGAAAAAGCCTGTCTATTGCGAAAAACCGCTGACTTACAACGTCCAAGAAGCCCAACGGATCATGATCGAGTCGGCCAGGGCCAATGTACCGACGCAGATGGGAACCCAAATTCATGCCGGAGCCAACTACCGTCGAGTGGTCGAATTGATCCAATCGGGCGCGATCGGTCCGGTCAGCGAAGCCCACGTCTGGACTTCCCGAGCTTGGGGACTCCAGAGCCAAGAAGATTCCAAGAAGAACGGCGACATCGTTTATGTGACGGATCGTCCAAGCCAGACGCAACCGGTCCCCAAAGAAATCGATTGGGATCTTTGGATCGGACCGGCTCCTGCGAGGCCGTTTCACGAAGTCTATTTACCAGGTCCCAAGTGGTACCGATGGTGGGACTTTGCCAACGGAACGATGTCCGACTTGGGAAGCCACTTCAATGATCTGCCTTTCTGGGCACTGAAGCTCGATCATCCTCAAACCATCGAGTCGTTCGGCCCACCTGCCCACAAAGAGATCGCCCCTGCATCGATGACGGCCCTCTACGAATACGGACCGCGCGGAGAGATGCCCGCCTGCAAAGTCGCTTGGTACCAAGGTGCCGACAAACCCCAATTGTGGAAAGACAATGCGATCCCGAAATGGGAAAGCGGCATCCTGTTTGTCGGCCGCGACGGGATGCTACTGAGCGATTACGGCAGGCACTTGCTATTGCCGGAGAATAAGTTCCAGGGGTTCGAGGGTCCGAAGCCCTTTCTGCGAGAGTCTCCAGGCCAGCAGCGCGAGTGGCTCGAAGCGATCCGCAATGGAACCCCGACAGGAAGCCCCTTCGATTATGCCGGCCTATTGACCATCGCAAACCATTTGGGGAACGTCGCCTACCGCGCTGGCAAAAAGCTCCAGTGGGACCCCAAAGCGCTGCGCGCGACGAACTGCCCTGAGGCCACGGAGTTTATCGAACGCGAACCTCGCAATGGATGGTCGTTGGCCTAAGCATGCAAATCGCCAACCGAACGGTATTGGTCTCGGGAGCCAGCTCCGGCCTCGGTGCCGCCTGCGCACGGAGACTCTTGAAACTCGGAGCCAACGTCGTGGGTCTGGACCGATCCCCGCCGGGAGCATGGCTATCACCCAACGAAACGGCTCAGGGTTCCTCGGATCGCTATTGGCATGGACAAGCCGATGTGACCGATGAGGCTTCGGTGCAACGAGTCGTTGCGCAAGGGATCGAGCGATACGGAGAATTTTCCGGTGTGGTCTGCTGTGCGGGTATCTTGCATGGCGAGCGGATACTACGTCGCGATGGAATCGCATCGCTCGACGCCTTTCGCAATGTGATCGATGTGAACTTGATCGGGACTTTTAATGTCGTTCGCTGCGCAGCCGAGTCGATCGCCAGAGGAGATCCACAAACTCCTGATGGAGAGCGGGGCGTCGTGGTGATGACCTCATCGATTGCTGCCTTCGATGGTCAGATCGGCCAGTGTGCCTACGCAGCCTCTAAGGGTGCCGTGGCGGCGATGACCCTACCGATGGCCCGGGAATTTGCGAAACTCGGGATCCGAGTCGTAAGCATCGCACCGGGCGTATTCGAGACACCGATGATGCATGCCGCTTCGCAAAAGGTCCGCGGGCCGCTGCTCGAGACGACGGTTTTTCCAAAGCGGTTCGGAGACTCCGAAGAATTCGCGGCGATGGTCCAGAGCGTCTTGGAAAACGCGATGCTCAACGGCACGGTGATCAGGCTCGACGGCGCGTTGCGCATGGAGTAAGAATTGCATGCATTCAAGCTTTTTCAACGATCTTGAGGGTCGGCAAATTCGAAGGGAAAATCCAAAGGGATCGCCTCGTCTGGCAAAAGGCAGGGGATACCGTCGATTATCGGGTAGAGCCAGCGATGATCTTGTGAAACTAGAGCTTGCGTTGGAATTGCGGAAATAGTACGACCGATCTTATTGGTCATCGGGGAGCGTCCGTGGCGATCCTCTACTAGGCTCAAAAGTTGAGCTGAGGCCAGAGACAAACAGGTACCTGAGTTAGGGCAGCGTATGACTCCCAAGATCCATTCTGGGAATTCGTGGTCGTTGGCGGTCGCATGGTTCTTCATGGCCGCGATTGTAGTGGATTCCCTCCCGTTTGCCATTGCCCAGTCCCAAACGCCCTCGGTCGATCAGTTCCAAAACAACGTCCCGGTCATGACATTTTTGGACATGTACAGCGGGCAACCTTGGGGCCGCTATGTCGTTTCCGAAACAGTGACGGTACCGAAGTACGAGTACCGCGAGGTCAAGGACAAGGTATGGGTTCCGGTATGGGTCCAAGAACCTAGGCAAACGACGACCACTCAGTATGACCAAGTCGTCTCGTACCAGCTTCGCCCCCGATCGGTACCCAGCGCTAATCCTTTTGCTGCACCGCAACAGATTCTCGAATACGTTCCGATCGTACAGTATCAGCCCAGGAACGCGCAAACAACTCAGATGACGGCTTATCAAAAATACGAGGAACGCGAAGTCAGCCGGATGGTCCCTGTGCTGGTCAATGCCAGCGAGCAGAGACAGAGGTTTGTCGACCGACCCTTATCGGCCAGTGCGACCCCTGGAGTTGCAACGAGCAATTTGGTTCAGGATTCGGCGATGCTCGCGCAAGCCAACCGGACGACGGCCCGGTACCCAACGCGAGCGATCGATTATCCTGCGCAGCCCAAGTACGGTTCGCCCGTATATGGATATACATCGTCGAATACAACCTGGAACGCTCCGGTGACACTGGCCCCTCCCCCACCGATGACCGTCCCGCAGTACACGGCGCGTCAAACGGCGTCAGCTCCGATCATTCCAATCGCGTCGCAGACGGCCGCACCGGCTTATCCTCCAATGTATGCGGGAACCGGAACACCGATTCCACCGCCGAGTGGTCCACCGTCGATGCCATCGGTTTATGGATCGCCAGCGGCGACAGGCGGTTATCCGAATCCTGCTTACCCTGGATATCCAACGGGAGCCCCGACAGGCCCTCCGCTTTACGCCAGTACTCCAAATCCGCAGGCTGGGTATCCACAGGCTGGGTATCCACAGGCTGGGTATCCGCAGGCTGGGTATCCGCAGGCTGGGTATCCACAAGCTGGGTATCCGATGGCTGGTTATCCGCAAGCTGGGTATCCTGGTTACCCTGGATATCCTGGATACCCCGGGTATCCACCTAATGGCTATGCTGCTTGGTATGCCCAGCAAGGAGCCTTGTTCCCCTCGACCTTATTTTCGACCAATGGTGGTCAGGCATCGATGGCAAGTGGTGGGTATCCATACAAGGGTTATCCCCCCGGTGCCGTTCCACCTCCTACTTCGGGCTATAGCTATGGCGCACCTGGTTATGGGTCGCCTGCTTATGGGTCGCCTGCCTATGGGGCTCCTCGGGTTGCAAGTGCTCCTTTGGGTGTTTCGTCGAATGCTCCGAACTTCGTGGGCAGGAACTCACTCCCGTTTGGAACCGGCGGCTACTAAGAACCTGAGCCCGCAGCATTAATTTTTCGGATGAAGCCGCTACAGATAGGTTTAAAGGGGCTCATTTTCGGCCATCTGCGAGCTAGTTGAGTTCGAACCGGTTCGAATGGTTTGACAGATTGATAGGATCGAAGTTAAATCAAGGATCTACGGAACCCAATCCCCGCCCCCCACTTCTGGAGAGACAATTCGATGAAGAAATGGATCGTTTATTTGGCCGTTGCGATGACCGCTTCGATGGTTTCGCCCAATGCGTTTGCCATCAAGGAGTTCAGTGAGGCTTGGGCAGCAATTTATGCTGAGAAGTCCACGAATGACGGCTTCAAGAAGCTTGCGATGGAAGCCAAGTGCAACGTTTGTCACATCGATGGTGAAAACAAGAAAAAGCACAATCCTTACGGCGATGTGCTTGAGCATGATGGTTTGACCAAGAAGAATTTCCCACCGGCGAAGTTCAAGGAAGATCTTGAAGGGACCCGCAAGAAGGTCGAAGAGATCCTCAAGAAGATCGAGGATAAGAAGGCAGAGGGATCCGACAAGACGTTTGGTCAGCGGATGAAGGACGGTTTGTTGCCAGGGGGCGACGTCAAAGGCAAGTAAGGACGCAGATCACTTAGCTGCTTTTCGACCACGAACGACTTGGCGTTGATCGCTTTTCGAATCCTGGTCTTCTGCGGTTTTTGTGAACACTGGCGATAGATTAGAAACTCCAAGGCGTCCTGAGAAACCCGCAGGACGCCTTTTTTCTTAGTGAATCCTGTGGCTGTGCGATCGCCGGTCATCGAGCCAGGGCACCATAGATTTAGGTTATAATGCGGCGAAGTTCTCCGGTGTCACGCGGTGCGGCATCGGCGATCGATCTTGTGATTTTGTACTTTAGAAAGGCGATGGCCACGATGTTTCGTAGTCTATTTCAATGTGTCGGCATGCTGGGTCTTGGTTTGGCAGGGCTTGGTTCAACTCCCGTTTTTGCGCAGGATGCTACCAAGCAAGAGACCGAGGCTGGATTCGTTAGCCTTTTTGATGGCAAGTCGATGAAGGGTTGGAAGGTCAACGAGAATCCAGAGAGCTGGAAGGTCGAAGACGGGAACTTGGTTTGCAAAGGCGAGCGATCGCACTTGTTCTTTGTGGGCGAAGAAAAGCCTTACAAGAACTTCCATTTCAAGGCTGAGGTCAAGACCGAGCCGAACAGCAACGCCGGGATCTACTTCCACACCAAGTACCAAGAATCGGGTTGGCCGAAGTATGGTTTTGAGTGCCAAGTCAACTTGTCCTACAATTCCGATCCACGCAAGACCAGCAGTCTCTATGCCGTCAAAGACGTACTGGAAGCAGCGGCTAAGGACAACGAGTGGTACACCCAAGAGATCATCGTCCAGGGTAAAAAGGTGACCTTGAAGGTCAATGGCAAGACGATGGTCGAGTACAACGAACCCGAGGACCAAAAAGCCGGTTCGGACTTTACTCGCAAGATCGACGAAGGGACCTTTGCACTCCAGGCCCACGATCCGGGGAGCAAGGTTTACTTCCGCAACTTGCGAGTCAAGCGTCTCGATTGATCGATGAACCAATCAAGATGATTCATTGAATCGGACCGAGATTCCAATGCTTTTGTTTTTCTACTCCAAGCCGCTGCTTTGGCCGGCTAGCCGGCCGCAGGGGTTCTTTCCGACGGGCATGCTGAAGCTGATGTGCTTTCTGATCGCTTGGGGTCTGGGGATCGATTTACCCCAATCTCATGGACAGGAACCTGCGCAGCGATCGACGCTTGGACCTGCGGTGGCCGACCCGAGCGAAGTTCGACTGAGTGTTCGATCGGGGCTCGAAGGGCGATGGAAAGTCGGCTTTACGACTTGGCATCGCGTGCAGGTCGAATCGACTCGCACCTTGAACGGAGTCCTGGAGATACAAACCGTCGATGGGGATGGCGACTCTGTGCGTTATTCGGACCCAAAATGGTCTTTTCAGGCCGGTCCTGGAACGGCCGCGAGCATCGATGTGTACGCCAAGCATGGCCGATCCGATCGGCCGATTCGGGTCGTGGCGAAGATTGAGGGCAAGGACCAAGTCGAGTATTCGGTAGTTCATTTGCTAACCGAGCAGGAGCGAGGAACGCCGCTCTCGGCGACCGAGCCTTGGGTGATTGGAATCGGCACAGGTCGCTTGGATTTGGATCAGGGCTTGATGAAGTCTGCCGGAGGTCGCGCCGAGGAGTTGCGTGTCTCGGAACTGACCCGTCTGGAGGAAATCCCTAACAGCAAGCTCGGTTACTCGGGAGTCGATGCGATTGTTTTTTCCTCATCGAATTCGCTGATCAATCAAGGATTATCGGTCCAACAGCGTCGGGGGCTTGCCGATTGGCTTGGCTTTGGAGGTCAGATGCTTTTGACATGGGGCAAGGGTGGACCGGAATTGGCCAAGCATCCGGAGTTCGCTCAGTGGTTGCCTGGGGACTTGATCGGTGCGGCCGTCGATTGCGAACCTGGACCGATCGAGTCCTTGCTTGGATCCCAGGACCGACTCGGATTGTTGGAGAGTTCGATCCTCAAGTTGACTTCGGGAAAGATGGAGGTGCTTGGGGTCACAGCGACTCGGGTGCGGCTACCGTTGATCGCGCGATGGGCTTACGGTACCGGGAGCGTGACTTGGCTGGCAGCCGAGATCGATTCTCCGGTGCTTGCCCGATGGGAGACTCGACCATCGTTGTTGAAATACTTGATGAAGGAGTTTTGGGAGAAGGCCGAATCGAAAGCGAGTCGTAACGTCTTTCTTTCGTACGACGATTTATCGGGTCAGTTGAATGCGACCCTGGACCGCTTCCCGAGCCTTCAACTTGGGAACCTCGGCCATCTGGTACTTATCGCTGGACTCTTGGCGATTTTGATCGGGCCGCTCGACTATTATCTGACGGTCAAGTACCTACGGAAGCCGCGTTGGACATGGTGGACCCTGCTTGCCTGCTCATTGGCTACGATTCTGACAACATCGGTTTTGTTTCGGCGTTGGAAGCCTCGCGATGCATCGATCAACACGATCGAGTTGATCGACGTGGACGATCAAACCCAGCAGTTGCAAGCCAGGGGTTTTGCGCATTGCTATGGAGGGAAAAGTGGCTTTTTCGATTTCAATTCCTTCCATCGGTCCTTGAGTTCGGATTCCGACGGACTGACGTTTCGCGAAGCGAATCAGGTGGACTGGTTCGGTCAACCCGGCAAGAGCTTCGGTGGCTTTGAATCGAGCGTCACGAGTCAGCTTGGCTTACCCGACTACAGCATACGCACCGTTGGGACTGGCAGTTTCATCGGCGGCTTGGGAATCCCTACAGCGGGAACTAAAGCGATCGAATACTCTTGGACCGAGAAGCTTACGATTCCCGAGCAATCCAATGGTTTATCGACGGTTTCAGGAAAAGACGATCTGTTGCAAGGCTCGTTTTCCAATCCTTTGAATATCGATTTGCTCGATGGTGTACTTTACTTTTCGGGTCGAGTCTACACGATCCCTGGGCGGATTCGCCCCAACGAGCGGGTTCCGATTTCGACGACGATCCCTAAGGACATCACGCGACGTTTGCAACGCCGCGCCTTTGTGGCAGGCCAGGAGCAGGGCGTCGAGTGGAATCCAGCCGACACCGACAATGTCGAACGACTCGCCGAGTTGATGTCGTTTTTCCGGTCTGCCGGCGGTACCTCCTATGTTGGATTGCAGCATCGTTACTTAGCCTCCTTGGATTGCTCGGACTTGCTCAAGCTCGATCGTGCAGTACTGTTTGCGCGGTTGCCTAAATCAGCCAGCAAATGGAATTTGCAGCGCGATGGAGCTCAGCAAAATGATCCTCAGGAAAAGGGGACTACGATGATCCGATTGGTCTTAACAGTCCAAAACTCCAATCGATCCTTTGCACTACTCAAAGACCCCTCATCCAATGAGCCTCAGCCATAGAGCGACTCGCCTCGGAGCAAGTTTGTGATCAAGACGATTAAATTGACCAAAAAGTACGACGACATGTACGCCATCCGAGATATCGACTTGGATTTAGGCCAAGGGGATCTGTTTGGGTTCATCGGACCCAACGGCGCTGGAAAAACAACGACGATGCGAATTGTCGCAACATTGCTCGAGCCGACCGAAGGCGAAGCGTATGTATGCGACTATTCGATTTACACGCATCCAAAAGAGATTCGGCGATTGGTCGGATTCATGCCCGACTTTTTCGGCGTCTACGACGACATGACGGTCATCGAGTACTTGGAGTTTTTCGCTGCGGCTTACCGTATCGGCCCTCAGGCACGGCGCAAACGCTGCAACGAAATGCTCGATATCGTCGACTTGGATTTCAAACGCGATGCCTATGCCAACACCCTCTCGCGCGGCCAAACCCAACGACTCGGACTGGCGCGAACGCTTCTACACGATCCGGCTGTTTTGCTTTTGGATGAGCCCTTGAGCGGCTTGGATCCTAGAGCCCGTATCGAGATGAGGGCCTTGATGCGCAGGCTCGGTGCGATGGGCAAGACGATCATCGTCTCGAGCCACATCTTGCCCGAACTTGCCGATGTGTGCAACAAAGTAGGGATTATCGATTCAGGCAAGATGATTGCATGCGACGACGTAGCCTCGATCATCAAGCGCGTCAGTCCCAACACCACCCTGCTGATCGATTTGGTCAAACCTCAGGATTCGGCCAAGGCCATTGATACGATCTCGGCGGTGCCGATGGTCGACCATGTAGCCGTCGATGGCGCAAAACTCAAGGTGACGCTCAAACCTGGCGTCGAAGACTATTCCTCGCTG
>QWPJ01000163.1 GCA_003671195.1 Planctomycetota bacterium | reverse complement strand
TGAGGTGTGAGGTGTGAGGTGTGAGGGGAGCAGCCGGATCTAGGTGAGAGTCGCCTAGGTGAGGCCGCAAGCTTTTTGGACGCGAGACAAAACCTCACGAGCGACCTTTCGGGCTCTATGGGCTCCGTCCTCAAGCGCTTTGGCGACGTAAGCATCATCGCTTGCGAGTTCTGCGCGACGTGCGCGGAGCGGGTTGAGAAATCCGTCGGCGGCATCTGCGAGGCGTTTTTTGATATCCCCGTACCCAAAACCACCGCGCTCGTAAATCGCTCGCACTTCCTGGCGTTGCTCATCGGTCGCAAAGAGCGAATACAATTGGTAGAGATGGTCGGTATCGGGATCCTTGGGCTCCTCCATCGGTCGCGAATCGGTACTGATTCGCATGATCTTTTTTCGCAGTTCTTTGGCGTCCTCGAACAATCCCAACGTGTTGTCGTAACTCTTGCTCATCTTCTGACCGTCGGTCCCAGGGACCTTGGCCGTGTCCTTGACGATCCGGGCCGTCGGCATGACGAAGGTATCGCCGTACTGCGCGTTGAAACTCCTTGCCAGATCGCGACACACCTCGATGTGCTGATTTTGATCCTCGCCGACCGGTACGCATTGGGAGTCGTATGCCAAGATATCGGCGGCCATCAGGACTGGATAGGTAAACAAACCGGCATCGGCTTTGATTCCACGGGCCTCTTTGTCTTTGAATGCAACGCATCGCTCGAGGAGTCCCAGCGGAGCACCGGTCATCAGGATCCAATAGAGTTCGGAGACCTCCGGAATGTGCGACTGCACAAACAGCGTCGCTTTGCTCGGATCGAGTCCCAGGGCCAGCAAATCCAAAGCGGCATCTCGAACGTTCGACCGCAAAAGACTCGGGTCCCGAATGGTTGTCAGGGCATGCAGATCAGCGATGAAGTAATAGCCGTCGTGCTCGTGCTGCAATTCGATGTACTGCTTGATGGCACCGAAATAATTGCCCCAGTGGAAACGCCCGGTGGGTTGAATGCCGCTCAAAACTCTCATGGAAACCTACGAAAAAAAACGGGGACTCGAATTCAGGAACGTTTGAGCTCTTGCGTGGATGGACTCGGTGGATTGATTTTCAGGGATCCGATGCAATCGCGCAGTCGGCTCAAGCCCAATTCGCCGACCGCTTGGGGGAGTTGTTCGATGATGCGGGTGCTGACCATCGGGTCGTAGTAGTTGGCCGTCCCGATTTGGATTGCCGAAGCACCCGCGACGAAAAACTCCATCGCATCATCGATGGTGGCTATGCCGCCGACTCCGACGATCGGTACTGGAACATTCGACGCGACTTGGTAGACGCACCGCAATGCGATGGGCTTGATCGCCGGTCCGCTCATGCCCCCAACATTGTTGGCCAACATGGGCTTTTGTCGCCGCCAGTCGATCGACATGCCTAAAACCGTGTTGATGCAGGTGACCGCATCGGTGCCGGCTTCGTAAGCAGCCTTGGCGATCTGTGCGATGCTCGTGACGTTGGGGGTAAGCTTGGTCAGCAATGGGCAATCGATCACCTTTCGAACCCCAGAGACGACTCTGTAGCAGGCTTGTGGATCGGTGCCGAAATCGATCCCCCCGCTGACGTTCGGGCATGAGACATTGAGTTCGAGTGCAAAGAGCCCTAATGGGGCTAGGCGTTGAGCAAGGTAGATAAAGTCATCATGGGATTTACCAGCCACACTCACGACGATCGGTGCGCCGGTCGATTTCAAATAAGGCCAATGGTTTTCGATGAAGTATTCGATGCCGTCGTTGTCCAACCCGATCGCATTGAGCAGACCGGCCGAGATCTCGACGGTCCGCCACGGCTTGTTGCCTGGCCGAGCGTCCCGGGTGATGGTCTTCGGCAGGATGCCTCCCAAGGCACGCAGGTCCACGATGTCGGCCATCTCTTTGGCGTAACCAAAGGTGCCCGATGCGACCATCACAGGATTTTTTAACTTCAGTCGACCAAGCTCTACGCTGAGATCGACTGGGGCCGTTGGGGGATCCATCGGAGAATTTGAGTTATCCAAAACAGCACTCGATGCATGGGGAGAGCTTAAGCGTTGACCTTACCTAAGCGACGCGCAAGGGCTTCGACAGGCAACGGAATCACCGTGGCGTTGGCCATCAAATCGGTCGAGAGAATGTCGCTCGATTCGTCCACCGTGTCCGAGGGCTCATAGGTGACGATGTAAGCACCCACTTGGAGATAATCTTGATGGAAAACCGGTGGCCAGAAGTCCTCGGCGCGGTGGGCGAGCGTCCGTGCCAAAAGGCGGGTCGCTCGACCCGAAAATCCGCTTAACACCATGTCCAAACGGCCTAGCGATTCGCGGAAAATGTAAAAGACCAACGCCGCGTCTTTACCGGCCGTAGCTCCGCCTGCAAACACCCATGTCCCATCGGCCTGCTCGTAATACAACCCAGGTTCGGATACCTTCTCGGTTTTGCTCAGTTGCAAACCGGCCGAACAAGCGGGAGGATGTGGATCACGGTCCCGAAATCGCAAGAAAAACGGAAGCGATCGATCCGTCGCCTTGGCGACATTGTCCTGCGATACAAACGGCTCGCAGCCGAAGGCTTCGCCCAAGACCAATTCGACCGTGGGGTTGCTTTTGACACTCCCAAGGCAGACCAAGGCCTTGTCCCCTGCGATCTCTCCAAACTCCTCGTAGACGTCCCGGGACCTTGCATGGACCTGTTCGACGGCCATCGTCCCGGGGCTCCAAACCAGCGTCTGTCGGAGATGCTCGATGTGGGGAATGTCTTTGCCCGAAACCCTCTTCATCGCCTTGGCCGTCCCGCCCAAGGTCGATACCCCATTGAGCACTTCGCCTGCGAGCACGTTGTCCGAGGCGACAATCCAAGCGGTGTCGGCACTGTCGTTCTCCGGGGGTTTACGAACCCCGACGCAAAGTTCCAATCGGGAGCGACGCGCCAGCAATTCCCAGAAGTTTTCCGGGGTCACGGCAAACAAAGCCCCAGGCAGTTCGTCGGCACGGGCATGCCCGTGCTCGATCAAGTAATCGCACAACCGCGATAATGCCTCGAGCGGGATGTACTTGGCCTCGTTCTTGAGCAACGCGGCGACCTGGTGGCGATCGAGCCCAGTGTACTCGACGATCGATTTGATCGTCCCAGGGCGTTTCTTGCGGTCTGGGGTATGTCCCAGCAGTTCGGCAAGTCGGAATGCATACCTCATGGTCGGCTCGTTGGGTCAGGGTAAGAAAGGGGAGAGCGACGTTGTAAAAAGCCTTAGTGCGCCGTTTCCTGCCATTAGCATAGCAAAAATATTGCTAACTGCCGACCCAACGTTGATAAATTTTCCGAGCTTGAACCGGATCTTCGGTTCCATGCACCATGGCTCGACCGTCGGCGAAGACACTCAGCGTGCTGCCCCCTTGGGAAAATCGAACCAGAAATGGGGTCTCGACCACCTCGCCGTGGGGGCGAAGTCTTTGGGCCAATTCCGCCAAATGGATTCTTGTACCGATTGGGACCTGGACCTGTACGGCGTTCTTTCCACACATGACCTGCACGTCGGTGCTGTGATGTCCGTCGAGGAACGGGAACTCCTTGCGACCACAGCAGGGACAATCGGGCACCTTTTTGAGTTGGATCTTGCGGACATCCCCGTGCCAAAGGTCGAAGACGCTAAGGACGCTCGGGCGGCAGGGGGCATCGGAGTCCTTTCGCTCGACGATCCATTGAACCGCTAGCAGGGCTTGCCAACTGGCGATTACGCCGACTGCTGGTCCTAATACTCCAACGGTATCGCACGAACCGGCGGTATTCGGAGCGGGAGCTTCAGGCAGCAGGCAACGGAAGCATGCGGTGTGCTCGGGTTCGATCAGCATGGCTTGTCCAGCCGCTCCGACGATCCCACCGTGGACCCATGGCAGGCCGAGGGCAACACAAGCGTCGTTGATGAGGTAGCGAACTTCGAAGTTGTCGGTGCCGTCTAGGACGATGTCGACCCCTTCGAGCAGTTGGCGAATGTTCGTGTGGGTCACATCGGCCACGATGGGATCGAGATGGGTGGTCGGATCGATTGCCGAAAGATGCGCTGCGGCGGCCATCGACTTTGTCGAGTGGTATTCCGCATCGTGGAGGGTGTAGAGGGCTTGGCGTGGCAGGTTATCGAGTTCGACCCAATCGCGATCGATCAACCGCATGGTTCCGACTCCGCAACGGACGAGTCGTTCGGCGATGGTGGAGCCCAAGGCTCCGAGTCCGATCACCGCGACGCGTGCATCCGAGAGCATCCGTTGGCCGTCCTCACCGACCGGTTTAAAGGCGATTTGCCGACGAAACCGATCTTGTGAGTAGGTCATGGTTTGGCTTTGGATTCGAGGGGTTTACTTCTTGCGGCGCAAAGCTTCTGCAACCGCAGCACCCATGTCGGCGGGGGAAGGTGCAACAACGATCCCGGCGGCTTCGAGGGCTTTGACTTTCTCGGCTGCGGTACCTTTGCCGCCGGTGATGATCGCTCCGGCGTGTCCCATGCGTTTGCCTGGGGGGGCGGTTCGTCCGGCGATGAATGCGGCGACGGGTTTGGTCACATGGGCTTTGACGTATTCGGCAGCTTTCTCTTCGGCATCCCCTCCGATTTCACCGATCATCAAAATGACTTCGGTTTGGGGATCTTTTTCGAAGCGTTCGAACATTTCGATGTAGGAGGTCCCGACGATGGGGTCGCCCCCGAGACCGATGCAGCTTGATTGTCCGAGTTTGAGGTTGCTCGTTTGCCAGACGGCTTCGTAGGTCAGCGTACCGCTACGCGACATGATGCCGACTTTACCGGGTTGATGGATGTATCCTGGCATGATTCCGATCTTGCATTCGCCTGGGGTGATGACCCCTGGGCAGTTTGGTCCGATCAACACGGACTTGCTCCGTTTGACGGCAGCATAGACGTGGACCATGTCCAAAACGGGCACCCCTTCGGTGATCGCGCAGATGACTTCGATGCCCGCATCGACGGCTTCGAGGATCGCATCGGCGGTAAATGGAGGTGGAACAAAAATCATCGTTGCGTTGGCACCGGTCTGCAGGACGGCTTCTTCGACGGTATCGAAGACGGGCAATCCTTCGACGGTCTCACCGGACTTGCCGGGTGTGACCCCACCGACCATTTTGGTCCCGTACTCTTTGCAGCCTTTGGTATGAAAGGCTCCCGATTTGCCAGTGATTCCTTGGCAGATAACCCGGGTGTTTTTGTTGACAAGAATGCTCATGAGTGTCTACTTCGCTAATTGCTTGGATGTTGGGTTCGGGTGGGTTTTACTTGCCGACGGAGGCGACGACCTTCTTGGCTGCATCGGTCAGATCGTCTGCCGAGATGATGGCAAGCCCGCTCTCGCGGAGCATCTTTTTACCTTCTTCGACTTCGGTACCTTCGAGCCGAACAACCAAGGGGACCTTGAACCCTACTTCTTTGGACGCATCGATAATGGCTTGTGCGATCGTCGTGCATCGCGCGATCCCGCCGAAGATATTCACGAGGATGGCTTCAACATTCGCATCCGAGAGAATGATCCGGAACGCTTCGGTGACTTGTTGGGTGTTGGCACCCCCGCCGACGTCGAGGAAGTTCGCGGGAGCCCCGCCGTGGTACTTGATGATGTCCATGGTCGCCATGGCGAGCCCTGCCCCATTGACCAAGCAACCGATGTTTCCTTCGAGTTTGACGAAGCTCAAGCCGCTGTTGGAGGCTCGGAGTTCCGCGGGCTCTTCCTCGGCCTCATCGCGCAATTCCTTGATGTCAGGATGGCGATACAGCGCGTTGTCATCGAAGGTGATTTTCCCATCGAGGGCGATCATCTTGTCGTCTTTGGTGATCACCAGCGGGTTGATCTCGGCCATCGAGCAATCGAGTTTGACAAAGAAGTCGCAAAGTTTCCTGAAGAAAATGTCCGCGTTTTTGGCCGCTGGGCCTGAGATGTTCAGTTTCTTGCACAGCTTGCGAACCTGGAAGGGCATCAGACCGTGAGCCGGATCGAAGTGCTCTCGAAGGATCTTCTCCGGAGTCTCTTCGGCGACCTTCTCAATGTCGACTCCACCTTCGCTGCTGACCATCAATAGAGGCTTCATGGCGGCTCGGTCCAAGACCACTGCTGCGTAAAGTTCGCGGGCAATCTGGCAGCCTTGTTCGAGGAACACTTGATGGACTGGCGAGCCAGACGGTCCGGTTTGGATCGTCACGAGCCGATTGCCGATCATGTTCTTGGCCGCTTCGGCGGCTTCTTTGCCGCTGCGAACCAATTGAACCCCACGCTGGGCTGGGACTTCGATAAAGGCACCCTTGCCTCGGCCACCGGCATGGACCTGGGCTTTGATCACCGCAAGCGATCCGCCGAGCTGGTCGAATGCTGCCTGAGCCTCCTCGGGAGTCTTGGCAACGTGCCCCTGAAGAATGGGGACCTGGAAGGCGCGAAACAGCTCTTTCGCTTGATACTCGTGGATTTTCATCGAGTGATACTCAGTGGGGGCTTGAAGGTGACGTCCGATGTGGAGATGGGCTTTGCCCGCAAGAATCGGGGTTTAGCAACATGAAGCGTCGATTATCGGAGCGACCTGCGAGTCGGTCAAGGCGTACTCAGGGTTCTTGGAAATCTAACCATCGATGGTGGGTTGCGCGGCAAAGCCCGCTTCACCCACCCTACGGAAAACCTCCAAACCGCTTGGCTCCCCCTCGCCCCCAGGGCTTTGGCTGGGGGAGTAGGGGGCGGGGGGGGTGAGGGGGAAGACCGCGCGTAAGGCTGTTTGGGTAAGTAGATCTCGCGCAGAGTTACCGGCTGTTGGAAAAAAGGAACGCAAAGACGCAAAGGCGCAAAGGTAGTGGATCTCGCGAAGAGATCAAAAATTCTGTCGCCTTCATCTGCAAACGGGTCACAGCCCCATTTTACGACAAGACAGCCACCGCCGTTAACTCAGTGAGCTGGCGCCGGTTCGCTTGAGGCGGCGCTGCGGAGTGAGATCGTTTGGTTATCGATTAGAATCTCTTGCTGGGACGCTCGGCGAAACCTCCGCGTTCCAAAACCCGGCACGACCGATGGCCTCTTGGAGATCGCAGTCGGCTTGATGCCACTGCGAGAGGCGCTCGAGTTCAAAAGCTCTGGCTCGAAAGAGCTCGAGGTTGGCTTGGATCTGTTCAGGAAGATTTCCCTTGAATTCCGAGAGTTCCTTGAGGGTCTCGCATCGCTGGTCGAGCGATTCGGTCTTCTGCACCGCGAGCTTCCAACGTTCGAAAGCAAGCGCTTTTGCCCGGTAGGCCGCCGCAGTTTCCATGCGAATCTGATCGCTTCGAAGCTGGATGTAATTGTCGAACCCCTTTTGCCGTTGAGAGATCTGGTCTTGGGATGGTCTATGGACAAACCACCGTCGAGGATCCTTGGAGCCCCACACGGCTTTTAGGCTTAAGGCTTTTAGGCTTATCGGGAAGCTCGGTAGCCCATCGAGCAAGGCGATCACCTCGTCGCTCAGCGCCTCGCTGTGGTTACGCACATAGCCCAAGGCTCGCAATTCGGAGCGGTTGGCGATCGCCCAAGTCTCGACTTCGCATGGATCGGACAGTTCCGGGCTCGGGGAAGTCAATTCGTCGGGTTGGTAGGAGCAAGCCCATTGAGGGCCTACGAGAAGCGAAAGCTGGTCTCGAAGCGTCGACTGTTGGCTTTCGATCTGGAGCTTTTGATCCTGAAGATCGATCAAGGCACGTCCCAGCGCCGTCGTATCGTCGATCTGTCCACCGCTTTGGATCAGCTCTTCTTGAACCTCCATTTGCTCCTGAACGTAGGCTTGAGCATCGGCTTGGAGTGCCAAGCCCATTTGGCATGTCGCCAGCGCGTGGTTCAATTTCAAGGCCGCAAGAGCCGACTTGAAACGGGCTTGGGTTTCCAATTCCCTTGAGAGACAGTTCCAGAGCAATTGCTGTTGCTCAAGCGATTTCTTCGACAGCAAGGACCATTTGGATGGGACCGACCAAGCGTTCCTTGCCTCTGCCAAGGCTTGGCCTTGTCGGCTCCCGGCAAATGCAGTCTTTGCCAGGTCCCCAGGGCTCGGTTCGGCGAGCTGGGCCTGGGCGTACCGAAAGCCAACCCCACTGCTCAGAAGTAGGCAGATTGCTAACGACGATAAAAGAGTGATCGACCGTCTCGAACCCATCGCCAGGGAAACAAACCTCCAGAGAGCAGCTCAGTCTCGACTTGCTAACGCTAGCAAACCGCACGATCGGCCCGTGCAGGGGCACGGCTCGCAGACTGTCTTTAGGATCGAATTCCGGTGGTAGGAAACTCAACGATTCCTCCTAGGCTTCCGTCCAGGCAAAATAGGTCGGCCTTGCCGAAGCCGACCGAGAGGCAACTATCGCAACCTTGGAGGGCCGAAGAAACGAATTTTGGGGTTTTTCATCGGATCGAACGGGTTGAGCCAAAGGAAGAATACTCATCAGCACGCCGATTTGATACACTTCGCCAGGCGAGCTAGGGTACCTCCGAGCACCTTGCCGCCTAGATCGCGCTGCCTCGGGCGTTCGGCGGAGGTGCGTGATTAAGGGCCCCTAGGGCTCGACACGGCGGTACCATGAGGGGGCTGAATCCCGCGCGCCGCAACCGTCCAATTCTTTGTCGAGTTCAATGAAAAAAAAGAAAATTGTCGTCATCGGTGCTGGTCCTGGTGGACTGGCCGCTGCCATGCAACTTGGGTTTGCCGGCGCGGATGTTACCGTTCTGGAAGCAAAATCGGTCGTCGGGGGTCGTTGTTCGACGATCCAAGCGGGCGATTATCGCTTTGACCTTGGTCCTACGTTCTATCTCTATCCTCGAATTCTCAAGGAGATTTTCGAATCGGTAGGATACGACATCGATCGGGTCATCCCTATGAAGCGGCTTACGCCCCAGTATCGCGTGGCGTTTGAGGCCGGTGGCCATTTGGATTGCACCCATCATTTGGAAGACATGGACGCTCAGATAGCCAAGTTATCTCCTGAGGACGTCGGCCAACTGAAAAAGTACTTGGACCACAACCGGGTGAAATTGGCCAAGTTCCGCCCAATACTCGAGAGCCCTTTCAATTCCCTCAAGGACTACTTGAGTCCTTCGCTCATGGCGGCAGTACCCTACGTCAAGCCCTGGATGTCGCTTGGACAGGAGCTTCAGAAGTACTTCAAGGATCCTCGGCTTGTGATCGCGTTTTCCTTTCAAGCCAAGTACTTGGGGATGTCGCCGTTTCGCTGCCCGAGTCTGTTTTCGATCCTTTCGTTTCTCGAGTACGAGTATGGCGTTTACCATCCCATCGGCGGGTGCGGTCAGGTCAGCCGTCGGATGGCCGATGTAGCCGAGGAGTTGGGTTGTACGATCCGGTTGAACGAACCGGTTCGCAAGCTTCAATTCTCTGGCAAGCGGGTCACGGCCGTTGAAACCGATCAAGGGACTTACCAAGCCGACGCGATTGTGATCAACGCAGATTTTGCGCATGCGATGCAGGAACTCGTTCCCAACGAGTTGCGCCCGCGTTGGACCGACCGTAAAATTGAGACCAAACGATTTTCGTGTTCGACCTTCATGATGTACTTGGGAGTGCGAGGCCAGTTCCCTGAACTTCCTCACCATACGATTTACATTTCGAAGGATTACGAGGGCAATCTACGTCAGATCGAGCAAGAGAAGTGCTTGCCCACCGAGCCTTCCTTTTACGTTCAAAATGCTTGCGTCAGCGACCCGAGTCTTGCGTCTCCTGGCAAAAGCACCCTGTATGTGCTCGTTCCAGTGCCCCATTTGAGTCCGCAAACACCTTGGGATGCCAAGCAGACTGCCGACTACCGAGCGTTGACGTTCAAGCGGCTCGAATCGATTGGATTGACCGGGCTCGAAGAGCGAATCGAGTACGAGAAGATCGTCACCCCTGCCGATTGGAAAGATGAATACTCGGTCTATCGTGGAGCGACGTTTAACTTGGCACACAACCTTGGCCAGATGCTCCACAAGCGGCCGCATAACAAGTTCGAGGATCTAGAAAGCGTTTATTTGGTCGGAGGTGGCACGCATCCGGGGAGTGGACTCCCGGTGATTTACGAATCTTCGCGGATCACTTGCCGTCAGTTGCTCTCGGAGTTCGATTTGCCGAACGGCTTTATCGATGAATTAACACCCTTGGGCAGACCGAGCCCCCTCGAAACGACGCTCGCCAATGGCTAGTGCACCGATGCCCACCCCCCAAGAGCCAACCCATCGGCGTTACGCAGTCAAGACTCCCTACGGATCGCTCCGTATCGTGGACCTCGCACTGCTTGCATTCATTACAATGACAGGTTTGCTGGCTTTTTTGAATTTGACCTTTCGATCCCAAGGACCCGCCAGCACGATGAACAGCATCAACACCCAACATTGGTTTTCGCTTGCGGCCAAGCAAATGGATGGATCTTCGTTACCGATCGAGTCTTTGCGGGGTCGAGTTGTATTGGTGGTCAACGTCGCGAGTCGATGCGGATTTACTCCGCAGTACAAGCAACTTCAGGAACTGCACGATCGCTACAGTTCCAGGGGATTGACGATCCTCGCATTCCCTTGCAATCAATTCGGTGGGCAGGAACCAGGCGAGGATACCCAAATCCTCGAATTCTGCAGCACCAACTACGGTGTGACTTTTCCCGTGATGTCGAAGGTCCAAGTCAACGGTCCCCAGGCCGATCCAATCTATGTGCATTTGAAGAAGCAATCCCCTGGTCTGTTGGGCTCTGAGGCCATCAAGTGGAACTTTACCAAGTTCCTTATCGACCAAAATGGCAACGTCCTGACCCGTTATGCGTCGACGACTTCGCCGAGCGACATCGCCCGGGACATCGAGAAACTTCTACCTCCAGCGGCTTAGAGATGTCACAAGAGCATTCTCCCCACAGGATCGATCGAAGGGTTGCGACGACCTATATTGGGTTGGGCCTTGCCGCGTGCTTGTCCGGGAGAGTTCAAGCCCAGACGGCAGGAGTTTGGCGAATCGAGAATATCGCTGGGACGGGAGTCGCAGGATCCCAAGGAGAAAAGGGTCCTGCCCTCGGTGCGCAACTCGATAATCCTTTTGGGGTAGTGCGAGGTCCAGACGGAGACATTTGGTTTTGCGAATATACCGGTCAGCGCGTACGCAAGATCCATTCCGATGGAACCCTCGAGACCATCGTCGGGACCGGGCAGAAAGGGTACTCCGGGGATCGTGGAGCGGCGCTCGAAGCGACCATGAACTTGCCCCATGAAATCCGTTTCGATTCGGCGGGGGATTTGTACATCGTCGATATGCAGAACCATGCGATCCGCAAAGTGGAACTTGCGACGATGCGAATCACCACGATCGCAGGGACGGGTAGTCCGGGCTATTCCGGCGATGGGGGGCCGGCGATCGAAGCCCAGTTCAAACAGCCTCACAGCATCCAGTTTGGGCCCGAGGGGGATCTGTATGTTTGCGATATCGGCAATCATGTCATTCGACGCATCGACATCAAAACGCAGAGGATTTCGACTTATGCAGGAACCGGGGTGCCGGGACCTACCCCCGACGGAGCGCCTCTGAGCGCCACTGCGTTGAATGGCCCACGATCGATCGATTTCGATCATCAGGGAGATTTGTGGTTGGCCACCAGGGAGGGGAACCAGGTTTTCCGAATCGATCGCAAGCAGGGGCGATACGAACATGTTGCCGGCACGGGTCAAAGTGGTCTTGCGGGAGATGGTGGGCCAGCCAAACTAGCCAAGCTCAAGGGTCCCAAGGGGATTGCGTTAGACAATCAAGGCGGAGTGTGGCTTGCCGATACCGAGAGCCATTGCGTAAGGCGGATCGACACGAGCACTGGGCTTATCGAGCGGATCGCAGGGACAGGAATCCAGGGGGACGGGCCGATCGGCGAGCCCTTGGAGTGCAAGCTCTCAAGGCTCCATGGAATCTATGTCGACCGCGATGGATCGATTCTGATTGGGGACAGCCAAGCCCACCGAATCCGCCGTCTCTACAGAGAAAAATAATCGCTAAGGAATACTACTCAGTTGCGATGGCTTGAATGCAACAAGACTGATGTTTTTCTCGGTTGCATCGGGGGGCATCGTTTTTTTGTGCGCTCAGGCCCCTCGGCTATTCACAAGACGACGGATCTATTAGACTGGTCTCGAGTGGATGAACAGGATGCTTGGTACCAGGAGGAGTCGAGATGCTGCGCTGTATGTTTTTGGTCATCGTTGGGATGGTCGCATGGGTCCATGGCCCGACCGATCTGGCTTGTGCGCAAGAACCGGCCCGAGCCCCGGAACCGGCTCCCGTCCAGGAACCGGCCCGCGCCCAGGAAACTGAGAGCAACAATCAGCACCTAGCTTTGATGCATCTGATCGAATCCCTGGAGCCTTATCATCCAAAAGGGGAGATACGAGGTACGGCGATCATTTCTGGGTCGACGACCATGCAATCGATGGCTCGGTCTTGGTCGGAGCGATTTCGTAAATTCCACCCCGAGGTTGTGCTGACCAAAGGAAAGGATGGAACCGAAAATGCACTCCAAGAAATCTCAGAGAATCCTGCTGTGATTGCCGGTGCCAGCCGTCCATTGACCGAGGCGGAGCTCACGGCCCTCAAGAGCAAGAACTGTAAAGAGCCTATATCCTTGATCGTGGCTTTGGACCCTTTGGCGCTCTATGTCCACATCGACAACCCGATCAACAGCATCACACCGGAGCAATTAGAGGCCATCTTTCGAGCGCCTTCGACGGATAAACCGCACGCAGCCAAGTGGGGAGATCTTGGGGTCAAAGGAGCTTGGGCAGATCAGCCGATCCGCATCCACAGCCGTTCGGACATCAGCGGCACGACGGGTTTCATCAAGCAATGGGTTGCTGCTGGCTCGGAACTTGCCAAGTCGGCCCAAGTCCACGAAACGAATCACGACGTGACCAAGGGGGTTGGCAGCGATCCGTACGGCGTGGCGTTGAGCGGCTTTGGGGAAGCCAATCCTAAGGTTCGTGCTGTTCCTTTGGTTCTCAATGGATCGGCGGTCGAGGCGACAGAAGCGAATTTTCTTGCCGGCAGGTACCCCTTTGTCAGACCGCTGATTCTCATCATCGACAAGGAAGCCACGAAAACCGATGGAGGACTCCGCGAGGGGATCCTGCGGTATGTCCTGAGTCGCGACGGCCAGCTCGAAGCGATCCGCGCGGGATTCTTTCCGCTCGACCCTGCCTTCATCCGCAAACAACTCGATGGGATCAGTGGCCCCCAAGTAAGATAGACCGTTCAAGGAATCCAAAAGGATATTGAAGATGATCTCAAGACTTTATCGGCTGGGCTCGCACCTGCTATGTTTAAGCTGCGTTTGGATCGCTACAGGACCGACCGTACAAGCCCAAAGCTGGCTTGGGTTCAATGCGGCTGTCCCCAAGGTTGCCCCCGGATATGGGGGTGGGGTCGCAGTCAATGCACCGGGCGTTGCACCGAGCTACCCACCGACGGGTTTTCCAACGGCAAGTCCTACGGGACTATCCTCGGCCTCTCCCACATTGGTGCCGACGACCAAGCAATGGAAACTCGGCGTGGTGGTCCGCAACACCGATCTCGGCGCGATCGTTCAAACCGTTGAGCCCAACAGCGCAGCGCAAACCGCCGGGATCATCCCCGGCGATAGCATCATCGCCGTATCGGGAACTCGCATCGGTGAATTCGATGGACGAGTCGTCGATATCGGCGAGGAGATCAAACGCTATGTGGATAGCCTTGGAAGGGTCCCGTTGCTGATCCAAGACTCCCGAACCCGTGCTCTGCGATCGAGCGTTGTGACCTTGACCTCGACTGCCACGGCATTGAGCGGATCGGTATCCTTGGCCGATCGCGGCAGTTTGCCTCTCGGCTCGGTGCTGACCGTCCAGCTTCAAAATCTGACACGACCTTTTTACGAAGTGGCCGGCGGAAAAACCGTATTGAAAGCTGAGGGAAGCGGGCCGTTTCGCTTTGACCTATTCATCGACCCTCGTTTTCTGACCCCTAGCGACCAATATCAACTCACCGCGTTCGTCAGTTCGAACAATCAGGTCGTCTACAATTTGCGGCAACCGGTCCTGGTGCCGGTCCAGGGGCTGAATCAACTTTATAATCTTGCACTCGAACGCCCCTACACGCCCCCTCCTGCGAGCGTTGCGACCACCCCGAATAGCGTCCCCGCGACTAGCTTCCCGGCGACTAGCTTCCCCACAACTAGCTTCCCCACGACAGGGCTTCCCCCCCCGGGCGGCGCAGGTGTCGTCACTGCGTCGTTGCCAGCGGCACCCTCCCTTCCGGGCCAAGTCAGCACCGATGCCCTGAATCAAGTCTTCGTATCGTTGCTTGGCCGCCAGCCCTCGAGCCGTGAGCTGATCGCTTGGCAGGATTACATGCAGCAAGGCCATACGCTCAACGATGTTGCTGCCAAGATCATGGCTAGCCCGCAGTTTCGCGAGCGCTACGCGACCGATCAGGCTTATGTACAACAAGTCATCCAAACCCTTACCGGAAAACTCGCCACGAGCAATGATGTCAACTATTGGGTCGGTCGCATGACGACCTTGGGCTCACCGGAAAAAATGATCGCCGAACTTACGGCACAGAAGAGGTAATCGCTAGTCCCTCTGTAGCTGCAAGTTACGCCTCCGCCGGGCAAGCCCGACGGTAGGCCTAAACAGCAATGAAGTACGAGTACCGTCCGCCGCGGCGGACTGAGTACCGTTTCACTGAGTACCGTTTCACTGAGTACGAGTACGACGAACTACGATGCGATGATCGACCTTTCTTGTCGTTTAGCGACCTGAAGTTGAAATTCTTACATCAGCGAAAACACCGGCCAGCGGGAATCGTGCGCAAGGGCTCTGGATTCCCATTCGTAAGGTACGAACAAAAAGGCCGAGTTTGCAGGTAGAGTCGCCAATCGCAAATCGTCAGGATATCGCCATTCTTGTTCCCCAGTCCAATCGCGGTCCTCGGGACGCTCGGGCAGCGGTTGGCAGAAGGCTTGTTCAGCGAGTTCAAGCTGAGCGATTTTCGATTTTTCCAGATAGCGGACCGGTCGGCATCCGAGCGGCATAAGTGCCGACTTGAGAATGGCGATACCGTAGGGTTCCCAATCCCAACGGGTCAGATGGGATTGGAAAGCGCGCATGCGAAGAAGTTCGGCCAGGGGGTTTTGCGTCAGAGAGACGGAGCTTAAGCCTCCCCTTTTTCGGGTGCTTGTGGCGACAAGTCGTTGGCTCATGACGATACGATGCAGAGTTTCCAAGGGACTGGGATTTGGATTCCAGTCGAAACGAAACGCTTCATCGAGCAGATCGCGTTGGGATTGATCTGGCCATTCGGATTGCCGTGCTCGGGTCGTGTGGATGAGGTATCGGTCGCTATTCAACAGAGGGCTTGGGATAGGACCTGCGAGTTGAAGTGTCGAGGGGATGGCGCGTCGAGAGCAGGACCAGGAGGAAGGGCAAGGGTTGGGTGGGGCGTCTGGAAACCATAGGATTGCTCCGAGATCGCTCCAGTTTTTTTGGTCGACTTTCTGTGACCTCGATGGGTTCGATTCGGCGCGGATCCAGAGCGTGCTCGGGGGAATTTGGGGGCATCTTAGGCGTTTCTCGAGTACCGAGGCGACTTTACCACCGCGAGATACACTCAAGGCTACGAGCCGATCCGCAAGTGCGCAGACGGCGAAGTCTTCCGAAGGGATGATTGGGGTTTTTGAATCTTCTTTTGTCGAGTGGATCTGGCAGTACAGATCGAGGCGGCAAGGACGGGGCGCGTCGGTGATTGTCTTGTTCAGGGGTGGTTCCTCGGCGTGAGTGCAGATGGCTAAGGAATCGATGCCGAAGCGATCGCATGCGAATTCGATGGTCGGTCCGTAGGGAGCTTGGTGAGGATACAGAACGACCGCCGATTCGCGTTTGGCAAGCAGGAGGATCGAGTCGAGGGCTTGTTGCCATTGGGGGTAGCGAAAGGCGTTGCGGGCCGGGTGCGAGGAGAGGATTCCCAGGAGTCGGCGGTTCAAGAGTCTGGTAGGAAATCCGCAAATACGGGTATCGACTCCCAGGAACTCGACCAGCGAGTTTTGCCAGCGCTCTGGCCAATCCTTCCTAAGGATCGCTTTGGCGGAATCCGATGGGGGGTAGGAGGCCATAACGGAGCTTCGCTTTGAAATTTGTACCAATCGCACCCAAACGGCTTCAGAATAACGTAAAATAGGGTTTTGGGATGGATTTGGTTCGTTGGATTCCATTCCGCCCCTGAAACACCAACACCCCGTATTTCCGCGCTCCGGCCGGCGTGATCTTGAACATGACAGATTCGAACGCGATGTCAGCTTCCAAAGATTCGAGTATTCCGATGGATGACGCTGTTTCTGAGGCGTCTGAGAAGCTGGGAGTGGCGAGCAACATCAGCGAAGAAGTTCGAGTTTTTTTTGAACGTGTATCTAGCGAAATTGCCAAGATCGTCGTCGGGCAAGAGGAGCTTGTGACGACCGCCCTGATCGCGTTGGTTTCTGGAGGCCATGTTCTGATCGAGGGGGTCCCAGGGTTAGGCAAGACTTTGTTTGTCAAAACGCTTGGACAAGTGATCGGATGCAAATTTGGGCGGATCCAATTTACGGCAGATTTGATGCCATCGGATGTCACAGGAGCGCCGATCTTCGACATGAAGTTGCAGGATTTTCGCTTTCGTCCCGGTCCGGTTTTCGTGCAACTGCTGCTTGCAGATGAGATCAATCGGTCGCCTGCCAAGACGCATGCGGCGTTGCTTGAGATCATGCAAGAGTCCCGGGTGACGATCGATGGAGTGACCCATCCGGTGCCGAATCCATTCTTGGTTTTTGCGACTCAGAATCCGCTCGAGAGCGAGGGGACCTATTCGCTACCCGAAGCCCAACTCGATCGTTTCATGTTCAAAGCGATGGTCAGTTATCCTAGTGAGGAGGAGGAGGCCAGGGTATTGGAGATGCACTCGCGTAAGGTCGACATGGCTCGCCACTTGGAGACCCAGGTGGAGAATGTGTCCAGTGCCCAGACGATCCAGGATTTGATACACAAGGTATCTCAGGTTCGCATTGAGCCTAAGCTTCTTCAGTACGTCAACCGCATTGTGCGTGCCACTCGAACTTGGCCTACGTTCCATCTTGGTGCATCGCCACGGGCTGGTTTGAGTTTGATTCAAGGGGCCCGAGCTTTGGCAGCCTTTCGTGGACGGGACTATGCGGTTCCGGACGATGTGGCCGAGATTGTTTTACCGACATTGAGGCATCGCGTCGTCTTGGGGGCTGAGGCGGAGGTCGAAGGATTGAGCATCGATCAAGAGTTGCGCACGCTCCTCAAGAGCATAGAAGTCCCGAGGACCTAGTCGCCTTATGGAACTCCAGGGACCGTTTTACGACTGGCTCGGAAGGTATCTGTTTTGGGCACCATGGGTGGGGTTGATCGCTGCGATCTCCCCTTTGTTGGTCTTGGCACTTGGGTGGCGGATATACCCGACAATTCGCGCGGTGCGGTTGCTGATCCCATTGCTTGTCCTCTCGGTGCTCATGGTCGCCGTTCCACCTTTAGCGCAGATGTTCGACCCGCAGGGCAAATCCAGTTTCTTTTGGATGCTTCAATTCAGCTCCAAGCTCCTGATTTATTTCTTGATCCTGATCGATTTGATTGTCGTTGCATTTCTGTGGATCGATCTGCTGACGCTGACGGCTCCTTCAGGGATTCGCGTTTCCCGCAAGATGCTTCGAAGTGCCTCGCTCGGTGGGCAACATCATGTCCGTTTAATGGTCGAGAATTTTGGGGATCGAACCCATCGACTCGACATCAAGGACGACATACCAGCGACGATGAAGGCCGATCCGCAGACGCAAGAGGTGGTGTTAGCTCCGAGGAAAAGGGTAGAGATCGAGTATGCGCTCCAACCATCGCAGCGTGGTGTTTTTGGCCTGGAGAGCATTTTCCTGCGATTGCAAAGTCGGCTGAATTTTTGGCATCGGTATGTTGAACGCGAGTGCAAGTCGGAATTGTTGGTCTATCCGAACATGCAGCAACTCCAAGAGTACGCACATTTGGCTAGGACGAATCGGCTCAGTCTTATCGGAGTCCGTAAGACCCGAAAGATCGGGCAGGACAACAATTTCGAGCGATTGAGAGATTACAACCAGGACGACAATTACAAACACATCGATTGGCGAGCCACGGCCCGACGTCAGAAGCTTACCGTCAAGGAATTCCAGCAGGACCAAAGCCAACGAATCGTATTCATGCTCGATTGTGGTCGATTGATGACCAACGAGTACAAGGGATTGAGCATGCTCGATTACGCCATGAATTCGATCCTGATGATGAGCTATGTCGCATTGAATCAAGGAGATTCCGTCGGCTTGCTCTGTTTTTCGGACAAAGTCGAAAAGTATGTTCCGCTCCGGGGTGGTCCAAAGCAGATGAACCACATGCTTCACGGGTTGTTCGATCGTTTTCCGCAGGTCAAGCAATCGAATTTCGATGATGCGTTCTTATACTTTTCCAATCATTGCCGAAGAAGGACGCTGGTGATTCTGATATCGAACGTGATCGATGACATCACCTCATCGCAGATCACCAACTACCTTACGACCCTTTTGCCCCGTCATCTACCAGTTCTATGCCTGATGCGAGACCGCAGCGTCTTTGAACTTGCGGACAATCCGGCACTTGACGAAGAGGTGTTGTACCGCAGTGGAGCGGCGGCCAATCTACTCCTTTGGCGACATGAGGTGCTCCAGAAGGTTTCCGATCGTGGGGCATTGGTCGTCGATGCGTTTCCGGATCAATTGACAGCACCGCTGATCAACCGCTACCTTGAGGTTAAAGCCAAACACCTGCTGTAGTACTCGCTTCGCAACTCAAGGCTACCGTGCTTACTCCGCAAACGAACGACCCAACGAAAGCCAGCGAGCTTTCAGCCAGCCAACCGCAACCGATCGGGGGTTTGGTCGACCGCTTTGGTCGAATCCATACTTCGTTGCGGGTCTCGGTGACCGATGCTTGCAATATCCGTTGCACCTACTGCATGCCCGAAAAGGTTTTGGGTTTTTTGCCCCAGGATCGTTTGCTTGGGTTCGACTCGATCGTTCGGATGGTGCGAGTGCTTGTTCGAGCCGGGGTGCGCAAAGTTCGGTTGACGGGTGGGGAACCATTGATGCGTCCGAATTTGAGCCAATTGGTCGAGAGGTTATCAGCTATTTGCGGGCTCGAGCAGATTGCCTTGACGACCAATGGCATGCTCTTGTCCGATCAGATCAATGGCTTGGTCGCAGGTGGGTTAACGCATATCAATATTTCGCTCGATACGCTGCGTGAGCCTGCGTTTCGTCAGATCTCCAGAAGAGATGGTTTGGATCGCGTTTTGGAGGGAATTCAAGCGGCAGTCGAGAGCCCCTTGCACGTTCGAATCAATGCCTTGCTCCTGCGAGATATCAACTTGGAGGATTGCCTGCCGCTTGTCGCTTATGCACGCAAGTTGGGCGTAGTCCTGCGGTTCATTGAGTTTATGCCCTTGGATGCGAATCGTTCTTGGAGCCTTACGCAGGTCGTCAGCGGCGCGGAGATACGCCGTTTGGTAGAAGGCCAATTCGGGGCATTGGTTCCTCAGGATCGAGCCGATGCATCGCAGCCCTCGCGGGACTTCCACTTTTCTGACGGGGTCGGCGGAATTGGGTTCATATCTCCGGTTTCTGAGCCCTTTTGCTCGAGTTGCAACCGTTTGCGGTTGACGGCTGACGGCAAGTTCCGAAACTGCCTGTTTGGAAAGCAGGAGTGGGAGGTCAAGCCGTTGCTCGAACCTTCGGCGGGCCAGGTAGGGTGCACGGATGAGGAACTCTTGGCCGTCGTGAAAGCTTGTGTGGATCACAAGCATGCTTCGCATGGCATTTCCGATAGTGACTTTCAGCCGCCGGCTCGAGCGATGTATCAAATAGGGGGATAGGGTGCGATGAAACGGTATGATATCTGCGGTTTAGGCAATGCGATTGTCGATATTTTTTTGCAAGTCCAAGACGACGAGTTCGATGTCTTGGGCTACGAGCGCGGCACGATGCGACTGGTGGATCTGGACGATCAGAAGACGCTTTTAAATCGGTTTGCTAAGGGGACCCATGAGTTGCAGTTGGTCAGCGGTGGCTCGGTAGCCAACTCCGTGATCGCCGCATCGCAGCTCGGAGGCCAAGGAGCATTCATCGGCTGTGTGGGGGATGACCGCTATGGACTCCACTATGCCGAAGAGTTTCAGGACTTGCGAATCCACATGGGCAATCCGGTGATTGTCGGAGAGAATACCGGGACGTGTGTTGCGATCATCACGCCCGATGCCGAGCGAACGATGCGGACTTGTTTGGGGATTTCAAGCCACTTGTCCGACAGGCATATCGATGAGGATCGCATCGCTCAGTCGACTTGGCTGTTCATCGAAGGGTATGTTTTTGCGAATCCTCAAACCGGCCAGCATGCGATCCGCAAGGCGATTGAGGTGGCCAAAAAACACGGTACAAAAATCGCGGTGACTTGTTCGGAGCAGTTCATCCCAGCCGTCTTTGGGGATGCGTTTGGCGAGGCGCTCAAAGCGACGGATCTGCTCTTTTGCAACGCGCCGGAATCATTGGCTATCACTGGCAAGGAGACCACAACGGAGGCCTTTGCGGCCCTGAAGGAAATCGTTCCGAACTGCGTTCTTACCGATGGGGCTCAGGGAGCCTATGTGCGTTATCAGGGTCAAGAGTCTCACGTTCCGGCTTACGCTTGCCATCCGAAGGATCTCACCGGAGCAGGGGACATGTTTGCCGGCGCGTTTCTTTTTGGGATCACTCACGGGTACGATGCGGCGATCGCAGCCCGCGGCGCGAATTACCTGTGCTCGAAAGTGATCAGCCAGATCGGTGCACGGCTCCAAGACGACGCGATGGCACTCTGGCGAGAGGCGCTCGAAGAGACCCGCGCGACGGACGTCGGCGGCTAAACTCGGATCAAACTCGTCCCGCCGGCAATCGGCGATCCATGATCGAAAACCACAATGGGGGCACGAGGGCCAAAAGGACCATGCCCGGGTAGCCGTTGGGCATCTGTGGACTGGCAGGCTCATTGAGCAGGACTTGATAAGGTTTCTCGGCCGACATGTGGTGATCCGAGTGTCGGCTGAGTTCGAAAAGCAGCATTCTGCTGATCCGATGATTGCTGTTCCAGGAGTGGGATTCGCCAACGGATTCCCAGCGGCCATTGGTACCTTTTTCCCGCCGCAGTCCGTAGTGTTCGATGTAATTGACGATTTCCAGCAGAAGAAAAGACAGGATCGCGACGGTTAGATAGACCGGCAGGAACGCGATGCCAAAGAGGTAGACGATCAGAGCGATCCAGGCCGCTTGGATCATCACAAAAGCGAGCATTTCGTTCTGGAAGCTCCAGAGGCTTAGGCCATGTTTCGCCAATCGTTTTTCTTCGAGGCGCCAAGCCGAACGCCATTGCCCAGGGACGGTCCCGAGCATGAATCGATAGACCGACATGCCTTGGGGTGCCGAGGCAGGATCCTGATCCGTGGCGACCAGGGCATGGTGGCCTCGGACATGCTCGATTGCAAAGTGCATATAAAGAACGCTCATGAGAATCCACCTTCCGATCCAGCGTTCGGCCAGGGTACGGCGATGGATCAACTCATGGGCGACGGTGATTCCGATTCCGCCAGTGCTGAGCATGACCGAGAGGATCCAGCCCAAGCGTACCATCGGATGGGCTTGGGAGTGATTCCAGGTCGTTCCAAGGTAGAAAATCAGCAGGATCTGGACTGGCAAATGCGCATAGAGAATCCAACTGTAGAGTCGATTCGCGCGAGCCGCCTGGATCGTGGTTTCCTCGGAGCTATTTTCCTCGCGATTCTCTCGTATACCCACCCAGGCATCGAGTGCTGGGATTGCGATGAACACACCGGCTACGGTGAGCCAAGCCCAAGGTCCTCCGAGAGCTAAGCCTAGAGCGGCAGTTCCCGGTACGAGGAACGAAGCCAGGTAGTGCCAGGGTTTCACGAGTTACATCCAGGATCCGAGAAAGAAGAGAATGTCGTTGCGGAATGCCAGAAGCATCAAGCTTAGCAGTGCGACCATCCCGCCGATGGTGAGTTTGACTTGCAAGTCTTCATTGACGGGTTTCCCGGTGATCGCTTCGGCTGCGAGGAAAACCATGTGACCGCCGTCGAGGGCTGGAACGGGCAGGAAGTTGACGACCGCGAGGTTGGCGCTCAGGAGCGTCAAGAACATCAGCAGTGGCGATACGCCTTGTGAGGCTGCCGAGGTGGCTTGGGCGGCGATGGTCGCTGGCCCACCGATGTAGTTGAAAGCCTTGCCGGTGACGATCAACTGGAGGAATTCCAGGACATCGCCGATCCCTCGACGGATTTCCTGAAGGCCCTTCGGGATGGCTTGGGCCCACGATTTGGCGACGTAGGTTTGGCGATAGGGGCTCAAGGCGATGCGTCGATCGGGCGAAAAAACGTCGGTTTCATTCATAACCGATGCGGTAGCGGTTTGGATTTTCGAATCGCGTTCGACCACGATTTCCAATGGCAGACCAACGGGCAGTGCCTGAACGATCGCGTGGATGTATTGGAGATTCCGAATGGTATCGATGGGGACTTGTTTGGCGAAAAGCGATTCGATCCGAGACTCTTTAAGGTAGGTTTGGTGTTCTGGGGTCAAATTTCCGAATTGCATTTGTTGGACGATGTCACCGGGACGAAGTCCGCTCTGTGCTGCAGTGGTGTTCGGGACGACCGAAGCGATCTTTTTGGATACCGAGTAAACCAACCCTGAGCCCGGCAGGTCCAATCCGACCGAGCCGTAGGTCGGTAGATCATTTTCAAGAATGAATCGGGTCGGAACGGTCCATTCGAATTGGATCGGGTCGCTGTTCTCTCTGGAGAGTTCGAGGGTTACCCTTTGACCGGCCATGGTTGCGATGCGGTTGGGCAAGCAGATACCATCCTCAATGGGTTGACCGTTGAATTTCGTCAACTTGTCGCCGAGCTTGACACCGGCGGCAGAGGCTGCTGAGTTTTCTGCGATGGCCGTGACGGCATCGGGTTCGAACCGCAGCCCGAGGGTTTTCAGAGCGACGGGCTCAACCCGTACGGTGAGGGATTGTTTGCTCTTGGCGTCTTTTCGCTCGACAGCAAGTTCGACGGGTTGGTTGAGTTTCGGGTGGAGCAGTTCATCGAGTTGGTAGCCAAAAAAGTCGTTGCCCGAGTCATTGGATTCGAACAGAACACCATCGACGCGTAGGATGCGATCGCCGAGTTGCAGGTCGCTCGGTTTCCTTCCCTCGAGTTTCAAGAGTCGGCTGTAGGTAGGAATTTGCCCAACCTCTGTCACTGCTGCGGATCGGATACCGATGGTTTGGAAGTTGTGGCGAGCGTCGGGGTCTGCATGAGCCATACTCCCGGCGATTTGAATGGTTTTTCGTTCCCCTTGGCGTTCATAGGTCAGATCGATGGGGGCTTCGAGTTTTCGAATTCCCCCGATGGCGACTTTTTTGCGGATTTCGTCGAACGACATTTGGTCGTCTTTGGACGTTTCGATTCCGACGATTCGATCCCCAGCGCGCAGACCGGCTTTCCAAGCCGGATCGCCAGGCATGGTACTTCCGAGGACCGCTGGGGTGTAAGGGACACCGATTCGATAAGCCGTTGCGGCCATCAGGACGCCGAAGATGAGGTTCATGATGACCCCGGCGCTGATGATGATCATGCGAGCAAAGACCGGTTTGGCAGGATAGGACCTCGGATCGAGTTTGGGGGTGTCTGGGGAGGTGGATTTCTGGGGGCTAAGCTCGGTAGTCGGGTTATCACCTGCGAGGATTCGTTGGTTTTCCTCTTTCAGGTTGCGTGGATCGTCGTCTTGGCCAAGCATCTTGACGTAGCCACCTAGGGGGATGCTACCGATGCCGTATTCGGTTTCTCCCCAT
The DNA here is from genome assembly GCA_003671195.1 of Planctomycetota bacterium. Lineage (GTDB taxonomy): Bacteria > Planctomycetota > Planctomycetia > Pirellulales > Pirellulaceae > JBKCUI01. The sequence goes on along the minus strand of QWPJ01000163.1, from coordinate 29,275 downwards.
TGGAATCTCGCTAGGCGCGAGGGGAGACGGATCGGTCCGATTTTCATCGGCACGTCGAAGCCGATATAAAACTTCTCGCACTTGACCCCAAACATCTTGGCGGCAAGAAAATGGCCAAGTTCGTGGACAAAGATGACAAAACCCAGCCCTAAGAGCATCAGGGCGATGTTGTAAAGACGTGTACCCCAGGCTTCGATGAGCGAGGTATCGGCCGCAAGGAGCCAGGGAGACCAATGACCTAGGACTCTAGGGCTCATTGCGTTCGAGTCGAGCGACGCGGCAAGGAAAGAATCCCAGGTGATCGTTACCAGGGAGAAACCAAAATCTAGCATAGTGATCTATTCCATCGCATCACTTCGTCACGGGCCCAACGGTCCTGCGCGAGCAGTTCGTTGAGGTTCGGAGTGGGTGCGAAATTATGGTGTTGTAAAACCGAACGGCATATTTTAGCGATGTCTGTGAGCCGAATATGACCCGAGAGAAATAATTCTACCGCTGCTTCATTGGCTGCATTGAGCACGGCCCCGCAGGTTCCGCCCCGCTGGGCGACTTCAAAACCTAGTTCCAGTGCAGGATAGCGTTCTGGGTCAACCGGATACCAACTGAGCGTCTGGCTCAGGTTCCAATCCATACGCTTGGCCGGGCCCGGGGTTCGTTTCGGGTAGGTAAGAGCGTACTGGATTGGCAGTCGCATGTCGGGAGGACTCAGTTGCGCGATGACCGAACCATCGGTGAATTCCACCATCGAATGGATGATCGATTGCGGGTGGATGACCACTTGGATTCTCTCGGCCTCTAAACCGAAGAGCCAATGGGCTTCGATGACTTCCAGGGCTTTATTCATCATGGTCGCCGAGTCGACGGTGATTTTGCGTCCCATCGACCAGGTCGGATGGGCAAGGGCATCTTGGATCGTTGCCTTTTCGAGATCTTCCAAGGGCCAATCCCTCAGTGGTCCTCCGCTTGCGGTGAGGATAATCCTCTGGACCGATTGGCCCGGATTCGCACCGGGCCGATCGCACTGGAGGGCTTGGAAGATCGCGCAGTGCTCGCTGTCGACAGGGATGATTTCGGCTCGGGATTCCTTGGCGCTCGAGAGCAGCAGTTGGCCGGCGACGACGAGGGATTCTTTGTTGGCCAAAGCCAGTCGCTTGCCGTTTTGAACTGCGGCCAAACTCGATTCGAGCCCGGCCACGCCGACGATTGCTGCGATGACGATATCGACTTCAGGACCGGAGATCGATTGGATTAGGGCTTCGGAACCCGCAGCCCTTCGCATGCTCGTAGAGTCCGAGGCAGCTAGCCATTGCCGGGTCGAAGGGTTGAATTCGTCGGTGACGATGGCCAGGGCTGGTTGGTGTTCGAGACACTGCTTTTCGAAGAGTTCGATTTGCTGATGGCACGACATGCAGGTCAGTTCGAAGCGATCGGACTGCGACTCGAGTACCTCCAAGGCTGAGCGACCTATGCTGCCTGTGGAACCCAGGACTGCGACTTTCTTGGGCCGGTTCACGCCATGGGCTCCGGAGCGGTGCGCAAGACCCAGGTCGCGTCGTTCGAACGACAGAATTTGCAGTTCGGTCGGCCAAGGGTAAAAAGGTCTCGCATGATCGTTCCTGCGCGGTCGATTCGCGGAAGTGGCCATTGGGAATAAACTGAATTTATTCTAGGAATTTTAGTGGCTCTCATCGGATTCCTCAATGTCAAACCCTGCCAAGGGGTTATCCCGTGTGCATAATAACGGGAGGTATTTTGAGCCGAGACGGCTCGGGTGGCTTTTCCTCTCTCAGCCCTTTGCGGGTAACGATGCATGGCAGACGACAACAAATCGGATAAACGATCGAATTCTTCAGGCAATTCCCAACCGGGGAACAATTGGCTGATGTACGCGCTTCTGGCCATGCTTTTGGTCATGGCCGCCTTTAGCTTTGTCTCGTCGGCGATTTATCAGGAAATTCGCTATCCGGATCTGATCGAACTGATCGATTCGACCAAATACACCGACGCCTCACAGAGCCAATTGGAGGAAGGGTCCGAAGGGAAAAAGATCATAACGATCGATTCCGAAAAGTATGAACTCAGCCGGATTCGAAATGTTCAGGTCGACAAGGAGACCGTGCGAGGGGACGTGACGGTATCGAAGATCGTCGATGGAAAACTGACTGCGGCCAAAAGCCGGATTTTTCAATCGATCAAAGACAACTCCGAAGGAACCAACAAAGAGCTCAAGGAGAAACTCACGGCATCGAAGATCTCTTGGGGCAACGCTCCTGGACAGAGCATGCTGACCCAATTCTTTTGGATGTTCTTCTTGCCTTTTTTCTTGATCTCAACCCTCCTTTACTTCGCCATGCGTCGCATGGGCGGCATCGGTTCACCGATGCAATTCGGGCGGTCTCGTGGCAAACTCTATGCACAGGAGGGCATCGGCATTACGTTCCATGACGTTGCCGGGATCGATGAAGCGGTCGAAGAAGTTCATGAGATTGTGGATTTTCTCAAGCACCCAGAGAAGTACCAGCGGCTCGGCGGAAGAATCCCCCGAGGTGTGCTGCTGGTGGGACCTCCGGGAACCGGGAAAACATTGCTTGCCAAGGCGATTGCGGGAGAAGCTGGAGTTCCTTTCTTTTCGCTTTCGGGTTCGGACTTTGTCGAGATGTTTGTCGGCGTCGGTGCGGCGCGCGTCCGCGACATGTTCCAGCAAGCTGTTGCCAAATCTCCTTGCATCATCTTCATCGATGAACTCGACGCACTCGGAAAAAGCCGGGCGGGAAACATTGTCGGCTCTCACGATGAGCGAGAACAGACCCTCAATGCTTTGCTCGTCGAGATGGATGGCTTCGACGCGAATTCAGGGGTGATCGTCATGGCAGCGACCAATCGCCCCGAGACACTAGACCCCGCCTTGCTTCGTGCCGGACGATTCGATCGTCACGTGCTCGTCGACCGACCGGACAAGCAGGGTCGCGAGGATATTTTGAAGGTGCACGTCAAGAACGTCAAACTCAGCGGAAACGTCGAACTCAAACAGATCGCTGCGATCACTCCAGGATTTGTAGGCGCCGACCTTGCCAATCTGGTCAACGAAGCCGCTTTGCTGGCGGCCAGAAAGGGAAAAAACGTTGTCGACCAATCGGAATTCAACGAGGCGGTCGAACGGGCCTCGGCCGGTCTAGAGAAGAAGAAGCGGGTGATGAACGAAGACGAAAAGCTCAGGGTTGCTTACCACGAGGCGGGCCACGCTCTGATCGCTTATTCGATCCCCAATACCGATCCGGTACACAAAGTTTCCATCATTCCTCGGGGGGTCGCGGCACTGGGTTACACCATGCAAAGACCAGAAGATGATCGGTATCTAGTCACCCAGCCGGAACTCGAGGCGCAGATGCAAGTTCTCCTGGCCGGCACGCTTACCGAGGAAATGATTTTTCGAGACGTTAGCACCGGTGCATCGAACGATCTTGAGCGGGCCACCAACATCGCCCGCGCCATGGTCATGCAGTATGGAATGAGCCGCCTTGGTCGGGTCAATTTCCGCGAGGGAAACCGGTCGGCGTTCTTGGCAACCGGGGGCGGTGAGTCCTATGGACGAGACTATTCCGAGCAGACAGCCCGGGAAATCGATCAAGAAGTCAAGCGTCTGATCGATGAGTCCGCCGGGCACGCAAAAGCGGTTCTTACCGAGCGGCGTGCGGCCCTTGAAGCCCTCGCGAAACGACTCATGGAGGTCGAAGTCGTCGATGGGGAGGATCTCAAATCAATCGTTGACGCGACCATCGACGGTCCTCGCGTTGTGCCAGGAACTGTGCCACTTGCCCCCTCGATCGTTTCAGGAACCTCAGCGCACAACCCATCAACGCCAGGCAGCGAGGTTGTCCTCAAGCAATCTTCAAGCGGGACAGGAACTCACGGGCAGAACTCGTCAGATTTTGAACAGTAGCAACGTGGACTCTTGATCCTGAGAGTGGCTCAAGGCTCAAGGATCAAGTTTCGAACCCCGGTCGCTAGGTTTATTTTTCTGGCAGAGGCTCTGAGGGCAGAGGCTCTGAGGGCAGAGGCTCTGAGGGTAGGTGCTCTAGCGGGCCGGGTACCGCTTGCAGTTCGATTTCAGGTGAGCTAAGCGGCATGGGTTCGGGCTGGCTCGCTTCGGTGGGAGAAATACTGGTTTCCTCTCCGATCGGAGTGTAGGATTCTTCATCCTGCGGGTCTTCTGAGAAGGTTATCCTTTGCCAGATCAACTCTCGCCAGCCGTCTGGAATCTGTTGCCATACGAAGGGTCCGCCGATGACCGCTAAGGCTGCGATGATGCCAGAAAAGAGGAGCCATCGCAGGTAGGTTTTTCTGGCATCTCGGTATCGAAGACCTACAAGTGAGCCGAGCACTTGGGTCTCCCCCTGGGACTCATTGCTGGCCAGGAGCTCAGAGTCATGATCGATCTGTCTTAGGCGAGTTCTTTTCGAGGTCGATTGGCTTGCTAAGTCGATAGACTCGTTCTGGTCATCGCGTTCGGCGGTGACTCTGCGGCGTTGCGCGGTGTAAGGGATCCACCCGGCAAGTTGATTTGCTGTGCGTTGAAGCCAGGAAGGTTCTGAGGCTGTGGCAGGGGTAGAAGGAGTATCTAGGCGAGCTTTTGGGCCAACGGTTTTCTCGCTTGGCTTTTGGCTCGAGCGATGTTTCGGCCCAGCATTTTTAGTCGGTGATGCCCCGTTCGATCGCGGCCCGTTGGATGGTGTTTGCGGTTTGATTTCCGGCTTGTTTTTGGGTTCCGAAGCAAGAGGATTGGTTTTCGGTGGTTCGGCAATTTTTGCTGGGTTTGCAGGGATGGAAACAGCTTGTTTTGAGGATGTATTGTTTGAGGGTTGGGCCACTAGATCGCGTAAGGACTCGATAGCCTCGACGAGTTGCTGCGACTGTCGATCGATGATCTCAGGTAATGATTCGATCGATCTGCGCATCCCGTCGAGTCGCTCGGAGAGTTTTTCGAATTTGTCGCTGAGTAGTTCTTGCGATTTGGCAACTCGATCCAATCCCCCATCGAGCGCCGGACCGACGGATGTGGTGGGTTGGCTGGTCGGGAAATGAACCGTTGGGTTTCTCGATGCGGCCGAATCGAATCCGATCGCTCGAACCAAACGGTCTTTCATGGTTTGGAGGTTTGGCAGAACCTCGCTTGTCGAAGGCGGATGGTTTGGGGCTATCGGTTGGTTCGGGGCTACCTCGGATGAGGCTACCTGCGAGGGGGCAAGCGTGGGAGTCTTATTCGGAAACGGTAATGTTTTGAACTGGCTTCGAACTTCGACGATGTGATTTGGCCTCGAAGCGTTGTAGAGAAAACGTGCTGCTTCGAAGCACACAGTCGCTATTCGAACCTGGCTGCCGACCTCAAGGACTTGACCATTGGCAGGTTGATTGTCCACTAGGGTGGGATGCTCACCGAATAGGTCGACCACGCGGCATGAGTCGCCCTGAGTCTCCCCTCGGAATAGGATCGCTTGGAACTTGCTGATTTGCTTGTGCTTGGGCTGCAAATGACAAGCTGCCGATGTCCCAAGAATGGAAAGTGCCGAGTGGATTCGGAAATGGGAGGAGTTGGTCGACGAGTTCAAAAAACCGGCACGAGGAACGAGGGTATTCGGAAAAACCCGGATATCGTCGACGTTGAAATTCTCCCAGGAAAAGGTTTCGGTTTGCGATTCCACTGGTCGGACAGACTGCACCGTGATACGCGCGTTGGGTTGGAGCCAAACGGTTCCTCCCTGGGTAGCGATGACGGGGTCACAAAGGGACATGGGGATCGATTCGACCAACTCCAGAACTGCTACGTAGCTTTTGCAAACCTGCACGTAGACGCACACGGCGGCCGGAAGGCCGGGGATCGAGATCTCGCATCGTGGGTCACTGCCGATACGAGCAAAGGGCCCAGTCAGCTCGAAGTGCTGCGTTTTACCCAGAAAAACGCACTCTAGACGTACTGTCGCTCCCCCCCACTCCAAGGGCAATAGACTGGTCTCTATCCTCGGCTCCTCCACTTTGCCCCCCTTTTGTCGATCGCCCCATACCCTCGACCTATCGACCCGAACTATCGACTCGAACTCCTAAACGACCGGCCCGAGATGATTCGGTAACGATGCATTGTGGTTCTCTGCGTGTCGATGTATAGCCGTATAGCCCGAGTCTCAAAAGTACTCGGTGGAAGAAAACCGCCCTGAAAATATTTTCCCAAGTTTTTTGTTCGGGTCAAACCGGGCTTAGATTTCACACTAAGCGTTCGTGAAGTCCATTAGAATACCCATTAAGCTGGCCCAGACGCCATTGCCCTTGCAATCGGCACTTTAGGAAGGACTCGAGCAGAACCTAACCTCGGGAACTGCGACAATACCTGCTAAATTTCCTGTTTCTTTTCGGTTTTCCAGCCGATTTCCGACGCGGTCCTTCCATCGGCTTGGTTGTTTGTGATCGAAATTTCATGAAACTCTGGCAACTTGTTCAGTTGCCAACCGCATTGCCTACTGTCATACTGTGTAGGCACGAAGGAATTTTACTCCAGTCACCTTCACTCGGTCCACATATCCATGTCAGAACCCGTGGCTTTGAATTCTTCTGAAGCATTTGGAAACCCCGGCTTAGGCCAGGGAAATTTCGAAAACCCCAAGCTTTCTCTTCCCGCGATACCAGCATTCGACATCCCGGATGAGCTTCGCGGAGAGTACATCGCTCCAGGCGTTTTGACAACGCTTGAAGTCCCCTCGTACCATCGATGGAAACGGATCTGGGAAGTCCCATTGGCTTTCCTTCTTGCAATTCCAGCCCTATCGGTAACGCTGGTTCTCATGGGATTGGTGAAGCTCACGAGCAAAGGTCCTGGAATTTACTCGCAGGTCCGTTCGGGCAAAGACGGTAAGGAATTCACGATGTACAAGCTCCGTAGCATGTACACCGATGCGGAAATAAACGGCATCCAGTGGGCCGCTGGCGAGACTGACCGTCGTATTACTCCCTTGGGATACTGGCTTCGCAAGCTTCACCTCGACGAACTTCCCCAGATTATCAATGTTCTTCGGGGAGAGATGTCGTTTTGCGGCCCGAGACCCGAACGCCCTCAATTCGTCTCGGAACTCGAAAAGTGTGTTCCCTACTACCGAACTCGCTTGGCCGTTCGTCCAGGAATCACCGGTTTTGCTCAAATCAACCTTCCGGCCGATAGCGACACGGTTTCAGTAATGAAAAAGCAAACGCTCGATCTGGATTACATCGAGGACGCTTCGCTCACCGCAGACCTCCGAATGGTCGGCTGCACCGCCTTGCGACTCGTTGGAGTCCCTGGCAAGGCTGCGACCAAGTTCGCTGGCTTGGTCAGAAGCCCAGAAGAATCGAAGTTTTCGAACCACTACATCGACCTCTGGCAAAAGTGCGAGAAGGTCAAGAACCAACAAAGCCAGAGTTAACGAAAACCCTATCGGAGTCCAGACGATTCGATCCGAACCCAAGCATATCTTTTCGATCGACGTCGAAGACTACTACCACGTCTCAAATTTCGACTCGATCTGCTCACCAGACCACTGGTCGGACTGGGAACAACGCGTCGAGACAAACACCCATCGGATGTTCGATCTCTTAGAACGCAAGTCGGTGAAATCCTACTGCTACTTCTTAGGTTGGGTCGCTGACAAATACCCCGAATTGGTCCACCGTGCCGTAGCCCAAGGGCACATCATCGGATCGCATACCTATTGGCATCGAAGGATCTACCAACACACCCCGACCTCGCTCCATCTAGATCTGGGGATGGCAAACGAAACCCTTTCAAAACTCGCAAACTATCCGATACGACACTTTCGCGCGCCGACGTTCTCCATCACGAAGAAATCTCCATGGGCACTGGCCATCCTAAAACAACACGGCTTTGAGCACGACAGCAGTGTCGTACCCGTGCACCACGACCGATATGGTATCCCAGACTCTCCGCTGGATTCCTATCTTCTTTCCGACGGAAAACAACAAATCGCGGAACATCCCGTCAGTGTCCTCAAACTCCCGGGATTGCGAATTCCAATCGGTGGTGGGGGCTACTTCAGAATCTTCCCTTGGTGGTTCACTCGCTGGGCTCTTCGAAAAATCGAGCGATCCGGTCGTACCATCCACTTCTACATCCACCCCTGGGAAATCGATCCGGGCCAACCTATCGCCAGTCAACTCAGTACTTTCTCCCGCTTTCGTCATTACCGAAATCTCAATCGATGCTTCGATCGACTGGAACGACTCTTCGATACGTTTTCTTTCGGAAATCTGGATCTGCCCAAGCCCCAAGGAAGCTATCTGCTAGCCGGATAAAGTATTCGAGCCATCTGCAGGAAGACTTCCTCAAGCTCCGCGTAGTAGCGCAGCGATTCCATCGAACTGCGTTGAGCCCTCAAATCGTCGAGCCTCTTCTCGAGTTGCTCGATGAGGCTTTTGTCCTCGGATGATAGTCCCTCGCGTTGGAATGGCTCTTTGAGCCATACTCCTCTGGCCAACAAGCCGTCGACCTTTCCCTCCTCAGATCGCTTGATGAGCCTGAGGCCTCGATAAAAATCCGCTGGCGTGCCCTTGCCGTCACCATTGTCGTCCAAAATCGCCTGCTCAGTGGCCAACCATTGGTTGTCCTCGTAGTAACGTTGTGTCCTGCGAGATGCCGAGACAAATGCCTCCAAAACCGAAATGGCTCGGTCATGGTCCAAGTCCGACTCTGGATCACTGATACTCTGTGCGAAAAATCCCCCGAAACGAGAAAAATTCGACTCAGATCCACTCTTGGTCGATGCGATCACCACTCGATTAGGATGCGATAACGCCGCTAAAAATGGCCCCGAACTCGACCCGCACACAGCGATCACCCAACGATGCTTCGATCCACTTAGCCATTGCCCAAGCTCCTGCGCCGATACATCAGATCCTTGCAAATTGAATTTCGTGATTTTCCCGTCGTGGGTTCCATGACCCATGAGCACTAGCCAATAAGTCCGCTCGTCGGGTACCTGTTCGACGCGATCGATCCAGGCCTTGAGCCTCTCCCGGTCGCTTGTCCCATCGACCACCCCTAACTGGGCTGGGCTTACCTGGGCTGGGCTTACCTGGGCTGGATTTACTGGACCGATCCACTGCACCGTGGTCCCCTGACTCGACTCGCTCCAAGACTGGGCCCACTGCTGGAACATGTCGCCATAGAGTGGCTCTCCAGGTGCTCCTAGAACCACGCACAAACGAGGAACTTGATCCTGGCCCAACGATGCCCCTTGCTCAAAACCGATCCACAACAGAAATCCAATCAAAAACCGGCTAGGCCAATCCATGTCGACGCCTCCAGAACCACTCAGCAGCGAAACAAAAAACAGCCAACCCAAGCAACCCAGGAGTGTGCCAAAGCGGTGTGGTCCGTCGCTCGGTGAACTTCAATCGCTCTAATGGAATTTTCGCTAAGATAGAATCCAGTCCGTCCCAGGGGATCACCGCTCCACCACTGGATTGGGCCAAGTCTTGTAAATGCTCCTCATCGATGCTGCAGTCGGCCAGCTCGATCGCCTCAGGCTCATAGACGAAGGCCGATTGGGCTTGGCCAATGAGTATCCCGTCCGAACTTCGAGCCTCAGCCTCCAAGCGATAGACGCCACTGCGACGCATCAGAAAACTAGTTGCATAAACGCCTGGAGATCCCAAGGATGTCACCCCCTTGACCTCGATCGCTGCATCGCCCTCCGGTGGTACGATCCGAACCTCGACGGATGCATTGTCCAAGGCGGAAAATTTTTCGTCCCGCACCGTAACCTCAATCCAACGCTTGGCGCTCTGTACGAGATCCTCACGGCTCGCCAGCTCGACGCGCTTAGGGATGTCGACCATCAACCCCCGAACGATCTGCCTCCAGGACTGGTAAAACGGACTGATGCTCTCTTGGCGGTGCGTCAGTGCCCAGCGCCACAAGTCACCGAGCATGACGGCTCCGGTCTGGCCTTTTCCGAATTCTTGGACAACAAGCAGCGGTGCCTTGGATCCATCTTGCAATTGACCTTCGACCAGAACCGTCGCCCCGGCTTTGACCCCAACGGTACGATTCCAAACCTCAAACGATGGCATTTGCTCAATACGTTTGGATTCATCTGCTTGGTTGTCCTGCAACCTTAAGTAAGGCAACAGCCATCCCTCACGCGTTAGTTCGAAGCGAATGAATCCCTCCGATGATTGTCCGACCTCAGGAATAAAGGTCTCCGGCTCCGTTGGATCGCCATAAACCGGCAAGAGTTGCCCCAGAACCGAATCCCGAAACCCCCGACCTCGCATGCTCTCTTGGCCTCCGAGCATCAGCAAGCTTCCTCCTCTGAGGGAAACAAACTGACGCAAAAGCTGCATTTGATCGACCGTGAAAAACTCGGTCTCTAGATCGTCAAGAATGATCATCGAGTAGGCATACAGCTCTGCCGCATCCTTGGGAAATCCCTTCGTTAACTCATCCTTTCCCAACACCCCCAACCTTGCAAATACCGGTTCGTCGTACTTCTCCTTCTCCTCCTGAGAAATGTCCTCGAATCCTGAAAACAGGGGATTCGTGTCCTCGGTCCCTTTACTACGAAAACTGAACTTTGGCTGTTTTTTTGCGATCCTGACCAAAGCCGTCAGAGCCAACTCGGCATCTTGACTCAAGGCCCGTTGGAGGAACTTGTACTCCCAGTTCGGCCTGCCCGAGAGGTAGAGGATCCTATAAGGCCCCATCGTCCGATCGACGGCTACATAACGATGGTTGTTGTCGAGCGTCATCTCCAGACCAGGAATTTCACGCGCCAACCGGCACACGACCTTATAGCCCTGGGGCCCAATCTCCTTGGGCCGAAACTGAAATCGAACCACCGATGCTTTGCCCGACGAGTCGAGATCGAGCGTCTGCTTCTGGATGGCTTCTTGATCGAGCCCTTCCAATTGCACATCGACCCGTTCGGATCGAAATCCTCGATGGCCAATCGTCGCGACGATCGTGACGGGCGCGGTCTCAAAATCGCTGGTCTGAACACTCACGCTCTGAATCCACAAATCCCGTTTCTGATCCCCTTGTGTCGGTACCAACACCGGAAAGATGGGGGTACTCTGATAGCTTTCCTCTGCTTGGGATTTCTCGGCCCGATTGGTGCTTCTGCCATCGGTAATGACCACAATGCCCGCTGGCGGTTCGTTCGGGTAACGCTCCTTAAGACTCACCAATGCCCCTTCAATGTTCGATTGGTACTCGGTACCATCCCACTGACTCAGTTGTTCGACCGATTGAATCTGACCACCAAAAAGGTACTTCTTTAGACGATACTCAGATCCCAGTTCGCTCAACCAACTCGCTTCATCGGCGATCGTTCCCGCAAAGTCTGGAACCAACTGCCCCTCAGTGGGGGAATCCTGGGTATACAAAGCTCTCATCGAACGGCTATTGTCGACAAGCACCGCAATGGTATTGGCTTGCGATTTCGGTACCGTCAAACTGCGTGTGGGCTCCAAAAGACAAAAGCACAAAATTCCCAGACCAACGGATCGAAGCGATGTCCCGATCCATCGAGAATTTTGACCAACCGTCTGGCGATAGGAAAACCATGTGGCGACCGAAAAGGCAGCCCACATCAGGATCGCCAGGGGGGCCCAAGCAGATTTCGCAAATACAATACTCTCGAACCACTCAATCACTTGTTTTGTTCCCCACCCAAGCGTTCGAAATAACGATCCAATTCCGATCGGAAACGATCCGGTACAGGATCGCGATCTAGGGGAACAAGTTCATTTTCTTTAGCCGTTTTGCGAACCAACTCCTCTTGCACACGCCGCTGCAACTCCTGCAACGGATTCGATATCATCTTCTTGACCAACTCCCACTGCGGCTCCTTGGAATGCCGCTTGTACTCCTTGCGGAAATCTCGCGCAGCCTCGCGCACTCGCGCCGCTTGAGCCTTCAATTCCGGATCGCGTACCAACTCCTCAATATCCCGAAGCCGGTCAGTCCACTGCGCGTAGTCTTCACCCATCAAGGGAGCGCTCGACTCCAATCCACCGCCGCCACCGGCTCGCTGCATCCGTTCCTCAAGCGCTTCGAGCGCCGAGCGAGGGGAAGGCTCGCGAGCTTGCGAGGAACTTCTCGCCTCGCTGGGCTGGCCTTGGCTGGGTTGGCCTTGGCTGGGTTGGCCTTGGCTGGGTTGGCCTTGGCTGGGTTGGCCTTGGCTGGGTTGGCCTTCGCGGGGTTGGCCTTGGCTGGGTTGGCCTTCGGGGGGTTGCATCGCATTGGCGTCCTGCGAACTGTCCTGCCCCAAACGTTGCTCGATCTCGCTTTCGATCGCTCGATTGGCCTGATCGATTTCCTTGATCGCTCGACGCAACGACTCCTCCTCGGATCCCAGAACGCTTTGGGTGGAGTTCTCAATACGCTCCCTGAGGCCCTGGAGCTCTTTGGAAACCTCACCGGATTCCTCGACTGCCGGTTGCTCCATCCCCCGCTCGATCATCATCGGGATCCGATCAAGGCGTTGTTCGGTCGGCGAACGACTCGCATCCCTATAGGTCTCGTACAACTGCTCGGCCAGGAGCGGTTCGCTCCCTTCGGCCTGTTCGACCGTGTCCTTGATGCGATTCAATAAATCAAGGTACCGCTGTTTCTGCTCCTTCCAGTCCTCGAGGTTTCTTTCTGGCACGTTTCCTTCTTGATTCAATTCCGCATCGCTGCGAAGCAATGACTCACGTCTTGGGCTGTTGGCCTCTGGCTCACTGGTTATTGGCGCACTGGTGGTTGGCTCACTGCGATCCGTCCCGTTCGTCTTGGACTCCGGATCCCTCGCAGGCAGATTCGCTTGTTCCCGCAGTTGGCGTTCCAATTCGGCTTGATTTTTTGCGACCTTCTGGGCTTGCTCGATCAACTGCTGAACATCTCTTTGAAGCGACTCGGAGCTTTGCTCTCGGAGTTGCTCGCGTGTTTGATCGACGGATTGCTCAGCGCGTGTTCCGGAGTTCAAGGCTGCTGACGGTTGGGCCTCTCGCAATTGGCGCTCGGATTGCTGCATTTGTTCTCGAGCGTTCTCGATTTGTCGCCGTGATTCCTCAAGAGCATTTCGCGACTCAGGCTCGTTCATCCGCTCGAGCAGTTCGTCTGCATCCTGTACGAGTTCCTGTTGATCTTCTCGCAATTGCTCTAAGCGCTCCTGAAGCTCCTTCTTCTCTTGTTCGTCTTTAGCCGATTGCAGTGCTAGATCCAATTCACGAACTTGCTCGTTGAGGTCCTCCTGCCGTCGCGCCAACTCGTCGAGGCGATTCATCACCTGGCGCATTTCGCGCTGCGAATTCTCCTCTTCGGTCATCGGTTGCGATTCCTCCTCGTAGCGGCTCGGATCCTGTTCAAGTTGCAATTGCTGGATTTGCTCTTGTCGATTCCGCTCTGAGGCGGATTGAGACTTTTGGTTCGAGGATTGCTGCTGTTGACTTTGCGAGACTTCATGCTCGCGGGCCCGCAAACGGAGTAGTCCCTCGTAAGCTCCCCGCATCTGCTTGATCGCTCCACGCAGAGCGACAGATGGAGTTTCCGACCCGGTTTGGTTCAATTCGGCGATCGCCTCACGCATGCTCGATTGAACTTTGAGCAAATCCTGGGCCGCATTCGGCGCTTGCAATTGCTCCTTGAGAGCCTCGGTTTGCTCGAGAGCTTGATTTTGAGATTCCAGAAGAATCGGCAGTTGCTCTTGGATGCTCTGGGAGGCATCCGGATTGGATTTAGGGATGCCTCGGAGTAAATTCCAAGTCGCCGAGAGAATTTTCTTTTGAAGCTCTGCCAACTCTTCAGCTTGCTGGCCCGATTCGGAACCTTGCTGTTGTTGTTGCTGCGATTGACGCTGTTGGGTGGCCGAGGCGTCGGTTTCCCGGAAGATCTCCTCGAAGGGACGGACTTCCGCAAAGTACATTTCGCTTTCGATCCTCCTTGGTTGCCCATCGCGATCCAAGTCTTCGGTCCAGAAATGGTAGGTGACCAACTGATCTACTTTGGCTTGGAGAGACTCAAGGTCGATCAGATGTTGCAATTCGGTTTTCTTCTTCGTCGATTCACCAGGGGAGCTGAGCTCAATGTCCGACGGTTCGCTATCCCCGACCGAAACCCGGATTCCAGTTCGATGGATCCCGAAATCGTCCTGCACTCTGGCTCCGACGATCATCTCTTGGATTGCCGAGACGCGCTGATCGACTGCCGAAATCAGCTTGAGATCCGGCGCACGATTGGGGATGATTTTAACGACAAACTCCTCGGCCGTTTTCTCGGATCTTCCCTCCGAATCGGTGAGTTTCAGCCGATAACGCATCGATTCCGTTGGCGCATTGCGGATCGAGTACTCTGTTAGGTTCTGCGGATTTCCTTCCAGCGGCGTGCTCTGTCCGTTTTCGTCGATCCATTCGGCCGATACTACCGGCTTGTTGAGCTTGAGGCTCCATCGGATTTGCGCACCGTCGACGATTGAGACGCGACGAGTGTTGGAGATCGTCTTGTCGTCCTGCTGGGCATAGGCCGGTGATTGGATCGAAGCATCGCTTTGGAGCACTGCGGGATGCTCGAAGACTCCGACTTCAAATCGCTCGCTATTTTTTGAAACGCTTTCGATTCGATAACGGAGTGGTTCCTTGATCTTTCGAATCGTCGCACTGGCGATCGGATCGCGTAAGCTTCGCTGCATACTGACGCTTTGAGATTCCCCGCTGGGGCTCTCGGCGATGAGCAGAAGATCATCGGAAAAGTCGTCGGAAAAACGGACGCTGACGAGTAGATCAGAACCTTTCTCTATCTGAGTACTTCCCGGTTCGACCATCCATTCGAACCCTCGGATCCCTGAGCGATCCGACGTATTGAGCACGCTCGTACTTTTCGTATACAGCATCCAAGAAGAGGCGATCGTCGCGCCGAGCAGCATCCATTGCAAGCTCCAGAGGGTCCCGAGTTTCCATTTGGGAACGACTGTTTCCCAATGCTGCGATTGGGCATGCAGAAGCGTCTCTTCGATCAATTTGGACCGAAGGAATTCCGATTCATTGGGTTTTATCGGCTCGATCGCCGTCAGCAGTTTCTGGTCGATGTCCGGAAACTGTCTTTCAACCCTTTGGGCAACCGAGCCAAGATCGCGGTATCCGAAGCGGGTCCAGAGAAAGAAAAGGACGTAGCCACCGATCGCAGTAGCGCCAAGAAGGCCCCACGAGAAGGATCCTGCAGTGGCATTGCCGGTCTGAGTCAGTCGGCGCAATAGCAACGCCAAGAAAATTCCCCAATAGCCGATCAACAACCAAGCTAACACCTGACTGCGGAATCTCTTGGCTATTGGTTCTAGCTTGTTTCGAATCTCTCGATGCATGATGAATTCCTCAGCCGCCTGTCGATGGTATGGTGCGAGTGCGCGACCCCAGCGCGGTTACCACGGATTCGAATCCGGCGAACAATAAAACAAACAACAACATCCACCACCAACCGCGTTGACTAGCTTCCAATTGCTCGCCCAAGGGATTGGCCCGAGATGTCCGCTCCCGATCGATCTGCACGATATTTCGTGTGTCGATTGGGATGCCGAAACGCGAGAACTCTTCAAGGTCGATCGGATCGGTGAGGCATTCGCTTCTAGGTAAGTTTACAGCGATCGCATCGGTTTGTTCGTTGATGGGTAAAACACTTTCGATCGGCTCGACGCTGGCCTTTTTTCGAGAAGATTCGAGGCTGAAGATTCCTGGTGCGTCGAAACGACGATTCGTGGATTTCCATCCCTGTCGGATCAGGGAAACAGAGATTGCATCGCCGCAGTGGTAATCGTCTTGTTCTGGCCTTGGATTCCCAAGTTCAAAAAGCGAATTGAGGATCGGAACGAACTTACTGGACAATGCCAACTGGCTCTCGATCGGTTGCCATCCGCTTGTGAGCAACGTGACCAACCCTTTGCCTAGGGGCCGTTGCAACAACGCTGCTTGGCCATCATCGAATTTCGCGAGCACACGCCAAGACTCAGGATCGAAACCCTGGATATTGCGGTGGTGCCAAAATCGAATTTTGGTGAAGTTGTTGAACTTGGGATCCGCAAAGGGAGAGAACACCGGATGGTTCATATCGATCTCTTGCAACAAATGGTATCGATTGGATTCGGCTTCAAAGATCGCTATCGAATCCTCGTCAAACCAACTCTTAAGGACCAATGCCACGTCGGCAGGCTGCTGATCAGCGGTTGGAGGGTTTCGGTTTTCAACGGGCCGATCCAAGACCCACAGTACGTGTAGGCCTTGTTCGATCCATGGCTTGAGGCGCTCGGCGCAAGGTAGATTCAAGTCGCTAGAAGCGACGACCCAACGGGGTGGGCTTTGGCCTTGCTCAACGAGCGAATCGTTGGGGTCTTTCTGCTCCCATTGGACTTCAAGTCGCGGTTGCGAAACGGGGACTCTCGTAGCGAAGTACCAAAGAGAATCCTTTGAATCCCGCAGCCGAGAGTCGATGCAAAGGGCTCTGGCCAAGAGCTTTTTACCTCGGTAGAAGTACTGTCGGTTGTCGAAGGGTTGCTCGTCGCCCTGAAGCTCCAGGACTATAGGTACCGAGGGGTCGAGCTCAAGGGGTCGAGTCACCGAAACAATTTGCTGCTGTCCTGCTGGAACATAGACCTCGGTTTTGGTTGAATCGAATGCTAGGCCATTGGAGTCAAGCCATTGCAATTGAAATCGATCGGTCGGTGCATCGATCGAATTCCGGACCGCAACCCGTAAGGTGTCTTCCGTGGATTCTTGATCGGCTTGCTGCTCTTGATCGGCTTGATCGGCTTGATCAGCGTTGGACAAGATGGTCAGCGATGCGTTCCCGGGGGACTTGGGTTTGCATACCAATGGGATTACAGGGATATCCGATGGCCACTGGATCGATCCGAGAGTTTCCAGCGAGTTTCCTTGTTGGAAATCCGATGCGATCGCGATCTGGGCAGACCGAACCGATTGCCCTTGCTCCGTTTCGAGAGGTTCATCTGCGAGCAGATCTAAAGCCTGAACAAGGCCTTTTCCGATGTCCGATGCAAACCACGTTGGAGACAGTGCATCGAGTGCCTCATTCGCCAAGGCTCGGCTCTGGCCTGGAGCTTGGCGAGATTGCTCAATAGACACGATGGGTTCGAGCCGGTCGGTAAGCAGATAGACGGCCAAGGAGTCAGCCTGACCGCTTTGGGAGAAGTACTCCTTGGCGTTGGCGATCGCTTGTTCCCAAACACCTGGGCGTCTCATGCTTGCGCTCGCATCGATCAGCAGAACTCGATCTTTTCCTGGATCGACTGTAGCGGTCTGTTGAACCGAGGTTTTCAGATAGGGTCTTGCAAAGGCGAAGGCTAGAGCCAGGAGTATGAGCGATCGCAAGAACAAGAGCAGCCAATGTTCGATTCGGCTTCGGCTCGCCAGACGCCGAGCCGAGGGTTCCAGGAAGAGGATCGAACTAAAATCGATCACGTCCCTGGGGCGTTTTCTGACAAGGTGAGCCAAAATTGGAGCCAGCACAGCCAAGCCTGCGAGCAGATACAACGGGGTCAAAAAGCTCATGAGGATCCGACAGCCTCTCGCATCGAAAGGAAGGTGCTCAGAACCAGTTCCATGGGGTCGGTCGTTTGGAAATCGACACAAGGAATCCCCAGGGGTGTGAGAATGTCGGACAATTCCGAGCGATGTTTCTGGAAGTTTCGCTGGTAACTTTCCGCCACCATCGCCGGATCGACAAAACGTTCTTCTCCGGATTCGACATCCCGTACCAACACGGGTTTCTCGTGATGAAAACTCAATTCCATGGGATCCAAAACCCGCAGCAAGACCACTTCGTGCCGCCGAGCCCTTAGGAATGCCAAAGGAGCTTTTAACGCATCAGGGCAAACCATCAGGTCCGATACGATGACAATGAGACTTCGATGCTGCACCAATTGGGCGATCTGTTCGAGCGGTGCGATCAAATCCGTCGCTTGGCCCGCACAAGGTTTCGAGAGCATCGAAAGGATGCGTTGGAATTGCCCCGTGCGAAATCTCGCCGTGAGCCAATCGGTAACACGTTCATCAAAAGTAACAGCGCCGACAGCATCACGTTGCCGCAGTAGAAAAAGTCCGAGGGTAGCGATCAACGTGCGCGCGTATTCGTACTTGGTGTATTCGATCGAACCGTACTGCATCGACTTGCTCTGATCGATCACCAGATAGCATCGACGATTCGTTTCATCCTCGAAGCGTTTCTGGTAGTACCGATCGGACCGAGCATAGAGTTTCCAATCGATCGTTTTGGGATCATCTCCGAGCGAATAAGGGCGATACTCGCTGAATTCGACCGAGAAACCGTGCTTGGGACTCCGGTGCAATCCGGTCTGGAATCCGTCGACAACCTTTTGGGCACGCCATTGCAAATTGCGAACTGCCATGAGCGTCTTTAAGTCAATCCACTTGGATGCTTGGTTCGTTTGCAGTTGGGTTCCGTTTTCCAGTGCCAATGCTTTTAGCCCCTATGACTCGCAAGGAATTTCACTGAGCAGTTTTTCAAT
Organism: Planctomycetota bacterium; assembly: GCA_003671195.1. Taxonomy (GTDB): domain Bacteria; phylum Planctomycetota; class Planctomycetia; order Pirellulales; family Pirellulaceae; genus JBKCUI01. Next base: position 10,724 of record QWPJ01000163.1, on the reverse strand, counting down.
CGCGTTCTCGACGGTCATTCCCTGAGCCTCAGCCTTGTAGGACAACAGCAAGCGATGCCGAAGAACAGGGGGAGCCAAGCTGCGGATGTCCTCGAATCTCCCATGGGTTTTGCCATGGAGAATCGCTCGTGCTTTGGCTCCCAAAACCAACATTTGTGCAGCGCGAAGACCCGCCCCCCACGTGATCGAGTCATTGACCCACTGCGGGGTATTCGGCTGGTTTGGTCTGGTGGCAGACACGAGCCGCACGGCATAACGAGCAACGTCCTGCGCAACGGGAACCTTGCGCACCAAGGCTTGGAATTGCAAGATATCCTTGGCGTCAAAAAGCGCTTCGATCGGTTCGGCCGTCCGACTCGTCGTGTCGAGTACTACTTTTAACTCGTCTTCAAAAGGGAGATAGTCGATCAGCACGTTGAACATGAATCGATCGAGCTGTGCCTCTGGGAGCGGATAAGTCCCTTCCATTTCGATCGGATTTTGTGTCGCGAGGACGAAAAAAGGTTTCGGCAAGCCGTATCTTTTTCCAGCCGCCGTCACCTGGTGCTCCTGCATGGCTTCGAGCAATGCCGACTGGGTTTTGGGGGGCGTGCGGTTGATTTCGTCGGCGAGGATCACGTTGGCAAAAACCGGCCCAGGGACAAAACGTAGCTCACGATGCCCTTGATTGTCCGTGAGGATTTCCGTGCCGGTGATGTCTGCGGGCATCAGATCCGGAGTGAATTGGACTCGGCTAAAGTCCAAGTGGAATGCTTGGGCTACGCTGCGTACAAGCAGGGTTTTGGCAAGTCCTGGGGCTCCGGTGATCAAGCAATGCGTTCCTGAGAACAGACAGATCAGCAGTTGCTCGATGACCTCCTTTTGACCGACGATGGTTTTCTCAAGCTCCCGCTCGAGCAGGACTCGGCCCTTCTGGATCTGGTCGAACAACGCAGCATCCGATCCGCTAGGGGATTCACTTGCCGACTCCTCGTTCGATCCATCACCCATCGATGCAGTATTCAACGCAACCTCACTCTTTCAATGCGTCATCGCATAAGTAACGATATTGATTCCCATAGGATAAGCCTTCTTCACAGAAAACTCCTCGAAATACCAGGGATCTTCCCCTTCACGTTCCCATCCATCCCCGAGATCCGTGTTGTGGCAGATAAAGACCATGATCCTTCCGTCATCGTCGAAGATCGCCTGGTAATGCGGGATGCTCGTGTCGGATCCATAACGCGGCTCCCAGATCACTCCACTCTGTCTGCCATTCCAAGCCGTTTGGTGTGAAGGTAGCTGTGGTTTTTCTTTCAAATCGTAGACGCAGTGGAAAATCTCATGCTCCAGCGGGACTTCCTGCGGCTCCCTGTTGGGGAACACCCGTTTGAGCTCTCGGTAGAAATTTTCGTACTCCTCATCGCCCCAAAAATCATCGACCATCAAGAAGCCACCGTTATCGAGGTACTTGCGCAACGCCGATACCTCCGGTTCATGAAACATCAAATCCCCAGGTTCAATAATGTAGATGAAGGGATATTCGAAGAGCTTTGGATCGCTCAATTCCAAAACAATCGGCTCCGGATTCACCTTGAGCGTCGTCAACTGCTGAAGCCTCAAACTGAAATTCAATTCGCTATCTCGAAAGTCCGTCGCCCACCCTCCCCCACGGCGATATCCCGCCGAATCGTACTTGATCCTAACGAAGGTAAACGAGTCCTTGACGAACTTGCGGTCGAGCCCCCAGCTCTCTACACCACCGCGTCCGGCCGATTGCCAATCGCGTCGAAAACGCCCTCGAGGGGGCTGCGCTAAAACCCATACAGCCGAAGCAAGCAGGACCGAGCATGCGAGGAGAAGCTTCCAATTCGTTTTCATCGGCACCAAGATGCTTGCTCCCTCATGCTTGCTCCCTCATGACCCCAGGGGGGCGATTGCCCCCGCCCGTTGCCCCAACGTAATGAATTTTCCGGGTTGCTGGGCATCATCGCAAGCAAAATTCGAGGTTCGGATCCTAGAATGCCGAGGTAAATACGATCCGAAGTGGTGCACGAGCCCCAGGAATCAGTCATACTACTGGAAACCGATACGTTCGGTCCGTCGCATCTCTCCCTCATTCGAACCGTTTCAATGCGTTTTTGTTTCGATCGATTGTCACGATTTTGTTTCCTTGACCCATCGAAGGCGTCGCTGACAAACGCGATGTTTTGGTGTGGGTTGCTCCTTGCACTCTTCGGTGCGTTCGATGCGACTTTCGCACAGGATGGTCCGAAGGCCATCGATGAGGTTTTCGAAAAACAAGTCCGACCTCTTCTGATTTCAAAGTGTTACGAATGCCATTCGCAGTCGACCGAGCAAAACGGCGGACTGTCTATGGATTCTCTCGAAGGGATGCTCAAAGGGGGAGATTCCGGTCCCGCTCTGATCGTCGAATCGCCCGAGAACAGCCTGATCCTTCGCGCGATCCGATACCGCGATCCGAAATTGCTGATGCCGCCTGAGAACCGCATGTCGGCTTCCGAGGTTCGAATCCTTGAGGACTGGATCGCTTTGGGAGCAAAGGCATCCGTCGATTTCCAAAAAAAACCTGAGGGTACCCCACAAGACGGCAAACCCGGAGCGCTTGCTACCCAACGCTCGGCGCTTGGGGTCGAGCAAGCTCGAGAGCATTGGGCTTATCGACCTTTGGTTCGATCCGAAGTTCCGGCCAACGGGCAATCGAATCCCATCGATGCGTTTCTGGCGAGGGGGAGCGAATCTCTTCAAGTCGAACCGAGTCGGCTCGTCGATGAGCGAACTTGGATTCGCCGCCTAGCGATCGATCTGCACGGAATGAATCCGAGCTACGAGTCGATCGATTCGGCGTTGAAGTTGTTTCAAACCACCGATGACTCCCAGTGGGATTCGATCCGGTCGCGTTTGGTAGACGAGTACCTGGCCTCTGCTCGCTACGGGGAGCGTTTCGCTCGTCATTGGATGGACGTCGTTCGCTATGCCGAGTCGTTGACATTGCGAGGATTTGTGTTCCCTGATGTTTGGCGATACCGGAATTATCTCATCGAGGCCTACAACCAGGACCGCCCATTTGACGGGGTGATCGCCGAGCAAATCGCAGGGGATTTGATGAATCGTCAAAGCCCTCACGGCAGGACGATCGAAGAACTCCAGAGGCGGCTCGTGGCGACCACCTTCTGGGCCATCGGCGATCACAACTACGAGGAGCAAGACAAAAAGCAACTCGAAATGGATGCTGTCGATGAGCAAATCGAAGTCTTCGGAAGAACCTTCTTGGCGCAGACGCTAGGCTGTGCGCGTTGCCACGATCATAAATTCGATCCTATACCTACAGCCGATTACTATGCCCTGGCCGGAATTCTCAAATCCTCGGTCTCGATGGATCACGAGAATGTTTCGAAATGGATCCGTCAACCGTTGCCCATGAGCGACCAAGAGCAACAGAAATTCGACGGGTTGGCAAAAAAGCTCCAAGAGGTCAAGAAAGAGCTCAGTGAGCTCAAGGATCGTAAGAAACAAGGCAACCAGAGCGCGACGGTCGTCAGCTCCCAAGAAGTCTCCGGCGTCGTCGTCGACGACCGAAAGGCCAAGAAGATCGGTTCCTGGAAGGAATCCAACTCGGTCAAGGTGTACATCGATGAGGGTTACCTTCACGACGAGAATAAAGACCGGGGCAGCAAAAGCGTTACCTTCGACCCCGGTTCGCTGGCCTCGGGTCTCTATACCGTTCGCATGTCCTACGCGCATGGCGAAAATCGAAGTTCCAAGACCCAGGTCCGCGTCTTTAATGCCGACGGGGAAACCCTCGTTGTGGTGAATCAGAAAACACCACCGCCCGAGGATGGCTTGTGGTTCAACCTTGGAAAGTACCGTTTCGAAAAAGACGGAGCAGCCTTTGTGATCGTCAGCAACGAGCAAGCCGACGGCCATGTCATCGCCGACTCGGTTCAGTTTATGCCCGAGTTGGAGGATTCATCCACGAAGGATTCAGCCAAGAAGCAACCGCAAGCCGAGTCGAAGTCCTCCGACAAAAATGTCGACCAGCAGCACGAGTCGATGATCAAGCAGATCGCCATTCTTGAGAAACTCCAAACGGAGATCCAGAAGGAATTGGACTTGCGCCCCATGGCACAGACCCTCAGGCCTGCCGATTCTCCCTCGGATATCCCCATCCATGTGCGAGGCTCGGTCCATCGCTTGGGGCCTGTCGTGGAGCGAGGTTTTCTTTCGTGCATCAATGCCCATGAGCCGGAATTGAATCGTCGAATCCGCGTCCAAGCCGCCGACAACGGCCGATTGGAGCTCGCCCAATGGACGATCGCTCCGGAAAATCCATTGACGGCCCGAGTCTATGTCAACCGGATTTGGTACCACATGATGGGCCGGGGGATCGTTCCGACCGTGGATAACTTTGGTACAACCGGTTCGCCCCCCTCGGATCCGCAACTCTTGGACTGGCTCGCTTCGGAATTCATCGCCCAAGATTGGTCCACCAAATGGCTCGTCCAGACGATAGCTACCTCCAAGGCCTACCGCCGAAGCATTGCGGCTAGTCCCGATTCGCTTGAAAAGGACCCTGAGAATCAGGTTTTCGCAAGGGGACTCCTAAGGCGATTGGATAGCGAGTCGCTCAGAGATTCCATACTCCAAGCCAGCGGCGAGTTGCAGGTTGGGGGTTCGGTGGGCTCGACCATTCGCCCAGGGACCAAAGAGGATTATCGCTACGAGCATCAGGCTGACTTGCGTTCGGTCTATTTGCCTTGGTTTCGAAATGCCCTCCCACCCTTGATCCGCGAATTCGATGGAGCCAATCCGAGTTTCTCGATCTCCGAGCGAAATCGCAGCACGGTGGCCACCCAAGCCCTGGCGATGATGAATCATCCATGGGTTCGGCAACGGGCCACGGCGCTGGTCGCCTCGCTGAATCTACCTGCAAACGCCCCCAGGGATGCCGCTCAACTCGATGAGGGAAAACTCGACACGGCCATCGAATCGATCTTCAGAAAAGCGCTCGGGCGGAATCCCGAGGCGACCGAGCAGCCCTGGGCTCGCTCGGTCGTCGAGAATGGTGGCCTTGAGGAACTCGCGCATCAATTGCTCGCCTCGATCGACTTTCGTTACGCTCCTTGAGCTAGGAACCCAATGACGATGTTCACTCGACGTCAACTCCTCGAATCCTCTGCCTGCGGTTTCGGTGCCCTGGCTACCTACGGTTTGTTAGGCCCCCGCCGAGCCCGAGCCCAAGAGATTTCCAAACCAGGAAACCGTATCGAAGGCTTGAGCGGATTGCATCACAGAGCCAAAGTCAAGCGAGTGATTTTTCTGTTCATGCAAGGCGGGGTCAGCCAAGTCGACTCGTTTGATCCCAAGCCGATTTTGGAAAAACACGATGGCCAAATGATCTCCTTTGACGATGCTCGAGAGTTCGCCAACACCCGCAGACTAGGCAGCAACCAAAGAGTCATGAAGTCCCCATGGGCCTTCAAGCAATATGGACAATGCGGACGCTCGGTCTCCGATCTGTTCCCCAACATCGCACAGCATGTCGACCGTATGCAGTTCATCCACTCGATGCACACCGAGGGGGTCGCGCACGGACCATCGACCCTTTTTCTCCACTGCGGATCCCTCAATACCGTCCGCCCTTCGATCGGAGCCTGGACCCTCTATGCACTCGGTAGCGAAAACGAAAATCTGCCAGGGTTCATATCGATCGCTCCGTCGATCGGAAACGGGGGATTCCGGAACCATGGCTCGGCTTTCTTGCCAGCGAGGTTTCAAGGGACCCCGCTGGGACGCGCAAGCCAATCGGACTTGAACATCGACAATATCAGAGGAATTCCATCGGTCAACGCTCCACCGAACCTGCGATGGCAAATGCAGCGGCAATTGCAGCAACTGCAACTCGAGCGACTGGCCCAAGGCTCGGACCGAAGCGACTTGGTCCTGCCAGCGGCCGACGAACTCGAATCGCTGATCGCAAGCTATGAGCTCGCAGCACGCATGCAATCGGAATCCCCGGATGTCTTCGATTTATCCCAGGAGACCGAGGAGACCAGGAAGCTCTACGGTATCGATCGCAAGGAGACGGAGACTTACGGAAAACGTTGCCTTTTGGCCCGGCGTCTTTGCGAGGCGGGTGTGCGATTCATTCAGGTCAACTACGGCGACGATTCGGCCAACCCCGCATGGGATCAACACTCCAATCTACCCAAGCACCTAGACCATGCGACAGCCGTCGATCAGCCTGTCGCCGGCTTGCTCTCGGACTTGCACCGTCGCGGACTCTTGGAAGATACCCTGGTTTGGTTCGGCAGTGAATTCGGTCGGCAACCCTATGCCGAAAAGAATGGGACTGGCCGGGATCATAATCCTGGTGGGTTTACCGTATGGCTCGCCGGGGGTGGGGTCGGGGCCGGACAAGCTTACGGTCAAACCGATGAGTTCGGGCAATTGGCGATCCAAAACAAAGTCCACATGCATGATCTCCATGCGACCATCTTGCACCTTATGGGGATCGACCACGAGCGTCTCGTGCACCGGTTTGGTGGACGGGATTTTCGATTGACCGATGTGTACGGTAAGGTCGTTCGAGAAATCCTTACGTGATGTCGCCTCGGGGTTCGCGGCGGGGTAACCAAGCCCAAGCCAATGCTACCATGAGCGTCAGAGGGATGCTCACGAGGATATCGGAAAGGTAATGCGAACCTGAGACCAAACGTTGCAAGGCCGCTATGCTTGCCATAAACAAAAACAGAATCTTGCCTCGCGGGTAGACATAGGTCAAACCGATTGCCATCGCCACAGCAGTAGCGGTGTGCCCGGATGGAAAACTCCGAACCGACTCATTGAACCACGACTCGCTCAGAGGGGTGCCCCAAGCCTCCCAACTTGAGGGAAAGGTGCTTTGCGGATCGCGGTCAGGATTGAGCCAGCTCCAGATTTCCGAATCGTAAGTGGCAGGACGTCTTCGAGGGATCAAGTACTTGGCTAGATTTGCAAGGATTCCGCAGGTCAGCACGAACAGGGAGGCTTCCCAAAGTTTGCTTCGGTTCCGTTGGTCGATCCATAGCAAGGTGCTCAGGATCATCACGCATCCGAGAGTATGCGCAAAGATCTCCATCAGATGGATAAACCGTCTTAAGTCACCCGGAATGTGGTTGCGCCGGACCCATTGGGAGATCTCCAGGTCCCATGGAAGCGCGATCATCGCGGCGATCAGTGCGACGGCAGCGACCAGGGTCGAGCCGATTAAGGTCTTTTTTTTGGAACTGCCTAAATGAAAAAGCACGCGATGAGTCCACCTGTTGAATGAAGCATCTTGAATCAGGCATCGAGTCGGCTGATTTCGCCGAACTGATCCTTGAGCGACTCATACAACTTGCGATAGACAGGAAAAGCAGCGTCGTACGCTTTTTGTGAGGCTTTTCTCGGGGCGCGCTTCTCGACGACTCGGATCGTCGCCTTGCAAGCTTCCTCGATATTCTTATAGGCACCATCGCCGACGGCCGCTAAGAGGGCCACGCCGTACCCTGGGCCTTGTTCTGCATTGATCGAACAAACCTTTTGACCGAAGCTGTCGGCCAAGATCTGCTTCCAAAGATCGCTTTTGGCCCCACCACCACTGAGTCGAATCTCTTGGATTGGGATCTCAAGTTGGCCGATGATCTCGAGACTTTCACGAAGCGAGTAGGCGACCCCCTCCATGACCGAGCGGGCCAAATGCCCGCGGGTGTGCTTGTTGGTCATCCCGATGAAACAAGCCCTGGCGAGTGGATCGGCATGGGGGGTGCGTTCCCCGGCCAAGTAGGGCAGGAAGAACAGGCCTTCGGATCCAGGGCTAAGAGCCGCGGCTTCTTGAGTGAGAATCTCGTAGGGATCGACTCCTTTCTTGGCAGCCAGATCCTTGCAAATGTTCTGAACAAACCACTGGAGCGAACCTGCGGCCGATAGCGTCACGCCCATCATGTGCCATTTGCCATGGACCGCATGGCAGAAGGTATGGAGTCTCCCGAGTCGATCATACTGCGGTGTGTCGCTATGGCAAAAAACCACGCCCGATGTCCCCAAGCTGGCCGTGAGGATCCCTTGCTTGACGATCCCATTGCCGACGGCGCCCGCGGCGCAATCACCGGCTCCGGCGACGACCTTGCAGGCCGTACTGAGTCCAAGCTCTTTGGCCACATCGGCTTTAAGGGTCCCGGTGACCTGCTCGGACTCATAGACGCGAGCAAGGATCGATGGGTCGATGTCGAGCTTGGTTAAGAGTTCTTGGGACCATTGGCGTTTGACGACGTCAAGAAGGAGCATGCCGCTCGCATCGCTCGCGTCGGTGGCCAGTTCACCGGTTAAGCGTCGGCGAATCTCGTCCTTGGGCAAAAGCAAGTAACGCAGTGCATCGTAGTGCTTGGGCTCATGGTTTCTTAGCCACAAGAGTTTCGGTGCAGTAAAACCCGTCATGGCGGGATTGGCGACCATCGAAATGAGCTTGTCTCGCCCTCCGGCCCGCTTGGTGATTTCTTCGCATTCGGCAAGCGTCCGCTGGTCGTTCCAGAGCAAGGCCGGTCGAATGACGTTTCCCTTGGCATTCAAAAAAACCGATCCGTGCATTTGCCCGGAAAGTCCGATGGCCCGTACATCGGCCCCTTTGACCTTGGCTTTTTTAAGCACCCCTTGGATCGTTTGCTTGGTTGCAGTCCACCAATCCTCCGGGTTTTGCTCTGTCCAAAGCGGTTTTGGGGTCAAAAGCGGATAACTGGCTGTCGCCTCGGCCAATACCTTGCCAGACTGGTCAATTAGCAGGCTTTTCGTGCCGGATGTGCCGATATCGATCCCAAGATAATAAGCCATAATGAATGCGTTGCTAGAATGGGTTGGTCTAGAAAAAATCCAATGGATTGTCCAAGATTTCTATACTAGCCGATTTGCCGAATCCTTGGAGACATGCCAGATGGAATCCCAGAAAATCAGTCCCCCCGATGCCTTGGTCTCGCCGATCGCGCGAAGGGCATGGCTTCGAGGTTCTTTCTCGCTCGGGTGCTCCTTGCTGGTTTCCCTAGCCGGATGCCCAGGCAAGGCCCCGGACCGTACCAAGAACGATGCGGCTGGCAAGGTAGGTCGAGGGGACCTGCCCCCACTGAAAATTGGAATCATCGATTGCGACGAACTCTCCGAGGTTCTCCAGAGCCGATGGCAGGAATACTCCGACCAACCGATCGAACTGATCCGATTGGATCGGCTCAAGGTCAGCACCCAAGATTCACCTTCCTTGGACGTGATCCTCTATCCGGCGAATTTTCTAGGCACTCTTGTCGAAAAGGATTGGATCGCACCTCTCCCCTCCCTACTCTTGGAACGACTCGGCGGTGAAAAGCAAAACGGCGATAAGCGAAACGCGGGGAAGAAATCTCCTAGCCCCATGAACTTAGACTCCGAGGAGTCATCCCAAGGGATCGAGAGCTGGTCGAGCCGCTGGCGGTCGGTTGCCCATTACAACGGCAAGTCGATGGGCTTGCCCCTAGGCGCCCCGTGTTGGGTTGCAGCAGTAAGGGGGCTAGACATCGAGCCGCTAAAGCGATTGCATCAGGCGATTGCGAGCAACCAAAACAGTCCTGAGCTCGCCAGCGAAAGCTTTGAGGCCTTTCTACAGAAATCCGAATCGACCCTCCAAGATAGCCTCGGAGCCCGGCAGGCGTTGCTCGCCGAGAAACTCAACGACCTCCCATCGATCGATCGGCGGGCCTTGGTCGAGCGGTTCCTTTGGCTCATGACCACCAGCGAGTCTCGCTACCGTGGACTGATCGACCCTTATAAAGTCACGGCGCGGTTGGGGCTCCCCGAGTTTGCTCGCAACGCAAGGTTTCTGCATCGACTTGCCTTGATCGAGCCGACAACCATCTTGGCCTCCCCTGTCGAGGCTTGGGAGAGGGTCGCCGAAGGGCAAGCTGTCTTTGGGATCGGTTGGCCCCGTACCGATGGATTCCAGCGAGCGGGTCTTGCCTCGGATTCCAAACCTTTGCAATTGATCCCATTCCTCTACAACGGAGCCCAGGGGCTATTGGCCTCGCTCGGCAGGAAGACAAGGCAGTCCTCGATGTCGATCGAGTTTATGCACTGGCTGCATCGAGAGGACAATCGATCGGCCCTCCAAGCCAAATCGCCTCGCATCGAGGTTCTCGAAATCGAAAACGATACCAATCGCGTCCGAGAGGACTACCGGGACTACCAAACTCTCCAGAGGCTCGAAGCGGGCAACTCGACCCTGGATATGACCCCTCGTTTCGTCGAAGCCGATGCGCTGATCGATGGGCTCGCCGATGCACTCTTGGATATCCTCGCCAATCCCGAGTCCGCATCTGCCCGGTTTGAGCAGTGCAAACTCCAATGGGCCCGGTCGATCGACTCGATCGGGCCCGAGTCGCTCCGGAGAAGTCTCGAACGGGGCACTGGCCTTTCGAATTAGATCCAACGGGAGAAAATCGGATTATGGAACCCAGAGGTCTTCAAAAGTACCTTCGCTACCTTCAACGCCTTGCGGCTGCACCGTTCCGAGCGATCGCAGAGTTGCTCGGGCTTTTCTCCCAAGCAAATCCTTCCTCGCGTGGACCCGAGTCCATCAAAAAGCAACGCAAACGTCGAGGTATGCTCCTCTCGGGGCTTCCAGCGCTTTGCTGCGCCCTGGCCGCGATCTTTCTGGCCGGTTGGGGTGCGACCAATCAGAGGAAGCT
>QWPJ01000218.1 GCA_003671195.1 Planctomycetota bacterium | reverse complement strand
TTGAGGATTTGGGGGCCGAGGTGATTCTCAAACGGCGCGTCGATTTGGTCGACGGAACGTTTTGGAGGTTTTTGCCGGCTGGGGATGCAAGCCTTGATGCCGTGCTTTTTCGGGATACCGATTCGCGTCCTAGCCGCAGGGAGGCTGCGGCCGTCGAGCAGTGGCTCCAGAGTGGCAAAGGGCTACACCTGATGCGGGATCATCCCGAGCATCAGGTGCTCATCATGGCGGGCATGTGGGGGTGTCGCGGTGGGGCGATTCGCGACATCGAGGCGTTGATCGCTGGCTGGGGGCTTTGGTCTCGCAAGGGTCACGACCAGGTATTTCTCCGGGAGATGGTTTACCCGAGGTTCGAGGGGGATTTGCTCGTCCACAGCGAGTTGTTTTCGTATGGTGACGAATTTTGTTTGCCGTTTCCTCTGGTCCGCGAGCCGGGCCAGTACGTCGGATCGGTGATCGATCCGGACCGCGATTCGCTCAGGCCGGAGCAAATCCTTGAAAATCAATGCATTCTCGAAGGCTTAGAGCACCGGCATTTGCCGCGAGCCTCCCGGCGGCCTTGGATCAAAAGGCTCTTGCAGACCAAGCAATGGCTCCGAAGCCGTCTTCCCAATCGCGTTGGAGCCTGAGAAACTATGCTCCATGCGAACTTCTACTGAGCACCCGTTGTCAATTCGTTTTTTCACTTTCCCCATGGACCGACTCGTCAGGGCCCTTTTGGTGGCTTGCTGCTTGTCGGTTTGGATTCCGGAGCATCGCGTGAGAGCCCAAGACGCATTGGCAGGCGAGTCGTTGGCTGGTGGGTCGTTGGCGGGTGGGTCGTTGGCTGGGCAGCCACTCGACACAGAATCGGTTTATTTCCGGGTCCGGTTTGACGAAGCGGCGATGCATCGGGTGTGGATCGAGGCCAGTTATCCGACCCAGGGGGCCAAAGAGTTGCGGTTGATGATGCCGGTTTGGACACCCGGCAGTTACATGGTCCGCGAGTATGCACGTCAGGTCGAGAGCATAGCGGCCTTTGACAAGGAGAGTCCGCTTAAGTGTGTCAAGTCGGATAAGAATCACTGGGTCGTGTCTTGCGAAAACACGCAGAGAGTGACCTTGCGTTATGCGGTTTATGGTCGAGAGATGGGAGTTCGGACCAACTGGATCGAGGAGCAGTTTGCGTTTCTCACCGGTGCCGCGACTTTTTTGATCCCGCAGGACGGCTTGGACCGCAGGTGTGTCCTCGAGTGCGTTCCGAGGGCAGGCTGGGGGCAGATTGCGACTTCTTTAAATGTTTTATCGACAAGTCCATGGGTGCGGACGGCGAAGAACTTTGACGAGTTGGTCGACAGTCCGGTGGTGCTCGGGAGCATCGACATCCAAGCTCAGGAGATTTCCGGTGTGCCCCATTACTTAGCGACCGTTCCGAGCGAGGGTTGGGACACGAAGAAGGCGATGGCCGATGCGGCCAAGATCATCAAGATCGAGCAGGAGTTTTGGGGCGAGGTGCCTTATCCGCAGTATTGGTTTTTGAATTTGTTGACAGAAGCAGGTGGGGGGCTTGAGCATGACAACTCGACGGTGCTCATGGCGAGTCGTTGGACGCAAAAGCAGCGGTCGAAGTATGTCGATTGGCTTGGGCTCGTATCGCATGAGTTTTTTCATACTTGGAATGTCCGCAGGCTCAGGCCCAAGGGGCTCATGAAGTACGACTACAATCAGGAGCAGTACATTCAAGAGTTATGGATCGCCGAGGGGTTGACCAGTTATTACGACGATTTGTTTGTGGTTCGATCGGGCTTATCGACCCCCAAGGAGTATCTCGAGCGGGTCAGCAAGAGCATTCAAACGGTCCAGAATTCGCCGGGCCGTCAGGTGCAGAATTTGGTCGACAGCAGTTTTGACTCGTGGATCAAGTTCTATCGGCCTGACGAGAACGCCGCCAACAGTCGCGTCAGTTACTATGTCAAAGGGGCGATTCTTGGGATGTTGCTCGACGTCCAGATTCGGCTTCGGTCGGAGGACAAGCACACGCTAGACGATTGCATGCGATTGCTCTGGCAGCGGCATCGTGCCACGGGTTACAGCAACGAGGATTTTTCCAGCATCGTTCGGGAGTTAGGGGGAAAGCCCTTGGGGGATTGGCTCGACGAGCAGTTGGGTTCGACCCAGGAGCTTGATTATCAGCCATTCCTGGACGCTTACGGTTTGACATGGAAGGCCAGCGAGTCGTCCAAGGAGGTGCCCCAGGAGTCCGGCGCATCGTCGGGAGCCCCCAAGATGGCGACGGCAGGACAAATAGGCCTAGAGATGAGCAATGTGGCAGGCAAGACACAGGTCGACAAAGTACTGCGGGGATTTGCTGGGAGTCGTGCCGGGGTGCAGGTCGGCGATGAGATCGTAGCCTTGGGTGGATACCGGGTCACGGCCGAGCAGTGGACCGACCGCGTTGGGATGTTGGAGATTGGTCAGCAGACGACTCTTTTGGTCGCTAGGCGTGGTAAGATGCTTGAGCTTGGACTCGACTTGGCCTCCGTGCCGCAGGTCGATTCGGCGCCGAGTTGGAATTTGGTAAGGGTGGAAAAGCCGACCCTTGAGCAGGAAAAACGCTGGGGAGCTTGGTTAGGGCTCCCGAGTTTGGCGGTTCAGGGCGACGAGGGGTCGGGAACCAAGTGAGTCATTTAGCGAGTAATTTTCCGTGCTGTGTGGATCGTTTCGGTTGAAAATCTGTCGATTAGGAACACTGGGCTGGTAAAATTTTCCGATTGCGGGTATTTAGTTGTCGAGCCCCTGGGGTTATTAGGTCATCAGGCCATTTGGGAACCAGGGAACAAGGATTCGTTGATTCTGAGGGATGCTGGTATGTCAGTGAATGAAGAGGTTTTTTCCAAGGTACAATCTGCGTTGGTCGATGCATTGGGAGTCGACGAAGTCGATGTGACACCTGGAGCGACGATGGTCGGGGATTTGGGAGCCGAGTCGATCGACTTTTTGGACATTGTTTTCAAATTGGAAAAGGCTTTCGGAATCAAGATTCAGACTGAGGATTTGTTCCCCAAGGACATCTTGACCCAGAGCAATTTTGTCCAGGATGGCAAGGTCAACTCCAACGGTTTGTCGGAGCTCAAGAAGCGGATGCCGTGGGCGGACTTGACGAAGTTCGAGTCGAACCCCCGTGTTCAGGATTTCGGGGATCTTTTGACCGTCAGCGACTTGTGCCGCTACGTCCAAACCAAACTGGCTTAGGACGACTGCCGTGCGTTGGTTCTGGATCGACCGATTTCTTGAGTTTGTGCGAGACACCAAGGCTCGCACGATCAAGAACGTGACCTTTGGCGAAGAGCCATTGGACAATTACTTGCAAAGCCGTCCTCACTATCCTCATTCCTTGATGATCGAGGGGATGGCACAGACGGGAGGGTTGCTCGTATCGGAGCCTGAGGGTTTCACGCGCAAGACGGTATTGGCCAAGGTTTCCAAGGCGGTTTTCCATCGCGTCGTAGTCCCTGGGGATTGCATCGAGCTTGTGGCTCTGGTTCAGAACAAGAGTTCCACGGGTGCGGCGATTGAGGGGACGATCACCTGCGAGGGCGAGGTCGTAGCGCAGATGGAGTTATGGTTTGCGTTCCTCGACCAAAGTTTCGGTGCCGAGGCGCTTTTTCCGCCTGAAGATCTGATGAGAACTCTTCGAATCCTGCGTCTTTTCGACGTTGCGGTCGACACCGCCGGGAATAGAATAAATCCACCACAGCATATGCTCGATGCGGAGTTGCAATCCGCCGAGGCGTTGCGACAAGCATCGCGAAGCAACCCCCTGGTTTTGCCTTCGGCATCCGACTAGCGGTTGAGCGACGTGTTGACCGGAAAAGCTCCGTTTTAAAGAAGGCTTAGGATTCATGCGCCGACGTGTTGTCGTCACTGGAATGGGAGTCATCAATCCGCTCGGGCACGATGTGTCGACGATGTGGAGCGCGCTGCTCGAGAGCCAAAGTGGCGTCGGGCCGATTACGGTCTTTGACGCTTCTGGGTACCCGACGACCATCGCTGCCGAGGTCAAGCATTGGGATGTCTCGAAGGTCGGTGAGGACCCTGCGGTATGGAATTACCGTGGCAGGCACACACGTTTTGCCGTCGGTGCGGCCAAGCAAGCCGTGCTGCAATCGGGAATACTCGACATCGCGATCGATCCGACTCGAATCGGAGTGTACTTGGGGGCAGGTGAGGGAAACCAGAACTTCAGCAATTTCACCCGCATGGTCGATGCGGCCGTGGTGGGGCCTGAGTTCAGCATGTCGCGATTCATCCAAAAAGGGATCGAGCTGATGGATCCCCGCGAGGAGATGGAGCAGGAGCCCAACATGCCCGCGGCGCACGTTGCGGCGTTGTTTGACGCCCAAGGCCCCAACAGCAATTGCTTGACGGCCTGTGCGGCCTCGAGCCAAGCCGTCGGCGAGGCGACCGAGTTGATCCGTGCCGGTGACGCCGATGTGATGATCGCAGGTGGATGCCACTCGATGATCCATCCATTCGGACTGACAGGCTTTAGCCTTTTGACAACGCTTTCCCAGCGCAACGCAGAGCCCACACGAGCATCCCGTCCGTTTGACCAAGGGCGCGATGGATTTGTGCTCGGAGAGGGTGCGGCCATTGTGATCCTCGAAGAGTACGAGCACGCGCGTCGCCGAGGGGCGGCGATTTATGGCGAGATCCTCGGCTATGGCAGCACCGCAGACGCTTACCGAATTACCGACATCCACCCCGAGGGTCGCGGTGCGATCGGCTGCATGAAGCAAGCGATTGCCGATGCGAAGTTGAACATCGACCAGATCGGGTATGTCAACGCGCATGGAACGAGCACCCAGGTCAACGATCGGACCGAGACATTGGCTTGCAAGGGTGTTTTTGGGGAACGCGCAAGACTCACGCCCGTCTCGAGCACCAAGAGCATGATGGGGCATTTGATCGCTGCGGCCGGTGCCACCGAGATGATCGTGTGCATGTTAGCGATTCGCGATGGGGTGTTGCCCCCGACGATCAATCAGGAGACCTCCGATCCGGCTTGCGATTTGGACTATATTCCGAATGTTGCAAGGCCATCGAAGATCCGCGTCGCGTTGAACAATAGTTTTGGGTTTGGTGGGCAAAACGTGACATTGGCCATCGGGGCCTTGCGCAACGAAAGCTGAAAAGTAGCCCATCCATGACCATTTCCGATTCTGTGCTGCTGGCTTACTTGGACGACGCTCTGTCCGAAGAGAAGATCGCACAGATCGAGCAATCGATTCGAGCCGATGCGGATTTGCGTTTACGGATCGAGGCTTTGGTAGCCCAGCGAGACTCAGGCATGCATAGTCTCGGGGATATCTGGAGACGACATCGTCTGAGTTGTCCGACGCGCGAGCAGTTAGGCAGTTATTTGCTCGAAGCGATGCTTCAGGACTCGAGCGACTACTTGCGGTTTCACATCGAGGTCGTCGGCTGCCGATACTGCCAAGCCAACTTGGCGGATTTGCAGTTGGCACAGGACCAGGCCAAGCAGTCCGAGGCGACCGTCGCGCAGCGGCGCAAGCGTATTTATCAAAGCAGTGTCGGTCGGATGCGTACATTCCCAGGGGACAACTAATGCGCATCGGTCAGATCATCACCGTCATTGCGGATCGCAAGTTTGGGTTCATACGCAGCGAGCACTTTCGCGACGACGTATTTTTTCATTTTTCCACGTTGGAGAATCTCAATCCGAAGTGGTTGAGGATTGGTCAGGACGTCGAGTTTGAGATCGACGAGTTGCTCAGGATTAACAAGCAGAAGCTTGAGGCGACGATTGTTCGCGAGCCGAGCAGGCCGTTGGCCTTCAAACTCGACGAGGACATGATCGAGGGTTTACGGCCGTCGCACCATCCGAAGGCTCGGCGGCGTAAGCCGGGTTGGAAGGAAAAGAAATCGGACGGATCGGACGGATCGGACGGATCAGACGGATCAGACGGATCAGTCGGATCGGACGGATCAGTCTGATCAGTCGGATCGAGTACCTTGGTGTTATCTTGTAACGGGGGCCTAGGGTAGAAACCTGGAAATTGGAACCGAGAGAGGGGTTCCCAAGAAAAGTGGTCAGGGCCGGGATCGAACCGGCGACACACGGATTTTCAGTCCGTTGCTCTACCTACTGAGCTACCTAACCTTGGTCGTGGGTAAGAAAATTTAGG
>QWPJ01000174.1 GCA_003671195.1 Planctomycetota bacterium | reverse complement strand
GTCGGATCTGCTCCCCGGGTTCGGTCTCAAAGAGAATGTAAGGAGTCCCTAGGGCCGAACCCAAAAGCAGCGTAGCTCCAAGAGGTTTTTGAAAAAAGGTCATTTTTCGAGCCACCCATTCTGCAGGCCGCCAACTGTCCCATGGTTCGATTCTGACGCTCAATCCCCCTTAGGTTTCTCAATTTCACTGGATCTTGGGTCATCCTAGGGAACTTCGTTTGGTAAAATTCCTATTATTCCATGTGTGACGCATGTAGTTTGACGCGTGCCGTTCTAGGCACCCACGCGGTTGTGACCAACTCGGACTTGCTATCGATGGACTCCTCCTCCAGCTCACCTCGAAAAAGCCAGCCTCGAATCCGACCTATTTGGATCGTTGCAAGCCTGTGCGCAATCCTTGCGGTATGGGGCTACTTCAGAGCCAATCCAGGATCGATGCTCGCACCGGCAGGGCAGAGTGCAACCTCCTCTCGGGACATTCGGGATCGGGCCGTTCGGGATCGGGACATTCGGGAGCGGGCCATTCGGGAGCGGGCCATTCGGGAACTTCTCGAGAAACATCTTCAGAAGTCCGAATCCGAAATCCAAGGGCTCGCAGACCGAGGTTATCCAGCCATCGAGATCCTCTTTAGCAAAGCCTACAACAACGTACCGGCCTTCGCCGACTCGATCCTTGGATTCCAAAGCAAGTGGAAGTTGGTCTTGGACAAACTTC
This sequence comes from Planctomycetota bacterium, assembly GCA_003671195.1. Taxonomy (GTDB): domain Bacteria; phylum Planctomycetota; class Planctomycetia; order Pirellulales; family Pirellulaceae; genus JBKCUI01. The sequence continues at coordinate 5,474 of QWPJ01000174.1, read as the reverse complement.
CATGGAACGACAAAGACCGCCACGACCGCTTCTTGAAGGATCAATTCGAAGAGCATATTTTTTCTTCTGCGGAACTCGAATCAGCCGTTCGGCAAGCCGTCGCAGAGCGCCTCAATCAAGTCCGCGATATCGAAAGCCAAATGCTCATAGGAATCCGAGCCGACATCGAAGGGCTCCCGGAGCTTGCTCAAATCGAATCGCTCGATGCAAGTGAGCTGGAACTTCGATTCCAGCAGGCCATTGCACAGGCCTCCCAAGTTGTCTCCCAGGACCTCTCTTCGAATATCGAAAGCCAGTTGATCTCCTTGGTCGCCGGGGAAGTCATGGCCCAGGTGGCTATCCGCATGGGGGTTTCGGCTGGGATCCTCTCGACGGGGGCCGCAAGCGGCTGGGCGACTCTGGGGATTGGTCTAGTTGCTGGGATCCTTGTCGATCAGATCGTCACGCGGATCTGGGACTGGTGGTCTGAGCCCGAGGTCGAGCTCCAGTACCAGGTCTCCAAGCAACTTTCCTCCGTACACGATCTGATCTGCAAAGGGGAGCCGGGCCCACCAGACGCACCGGGTCGACCGAGTGCTTCAGGGCTCGATGGTCGATTCGCCCAATGGATCACCGAACGAAATCAAATTCGACGCGACGCAATTTTCCGAGTCTTCCTACCCAACGAGGCCAAGCATGCCCTTTCAACGACGAAGCTTTAACGCTCTACAGATCCTGCCGATGCTCGTAGGCGCACTGGTCTTGTGCCAGAGCAACCTATGGGCTCAAGGCTCCGTGACGGTGGCCAAGGAACTTGCCGAGCAACTCATTCGCCGCTTCTCAAAAGAAGTCGCCGACGAAGGGGTCGAGAAACTGACCACAAGGGTCCAAGCCGTCTTGGTGCAATCGGGTGACGATGCGCTCCGAGCGATCGAAAAAGGTGGACCGCGCGCTCTGCGAATTCTCGAAGGCTCCGGAGCCGATGCGGCTATCTCGGCTCGGCTTCTCTCGAAGTACGGCGACGAAGCGATCGGAGCACTGGAAAACCCCGTTCGACTCGGAATGGTCCGCCAATTCGGCCAAGAGGCCGGAGAGGTCCTGATCAAACACGGTGTGGTCGCCGAAAAACTCATCGCTTCGGCCGGTTCTCCCGCCGTCGGAGCTATGCGTGAGCTGACCGAGCAAAGCGCCCGTCGCTTGGCCATGCTAGCCGATGAAGTCCCCACTGCGAGCCTCGCGAAAAACAGCGATCTGCTCGGAGTCGTGGGCCGCTATGGCGACCGTGCGATGGACTTTGTCTGGAGAAATAAACTCGCCCTGACGGCCGGCACCGCCCTGGCAGTGTTCGTCGCCGACCCCGAACCATTTCTCGACGGAACCCGGCAGCTCGTCGAAAACACGGTCGATACCGTAGCGACCAACATCGGCAAACCCATCGCCGAACAACTCGGAAATGCCACGGACTGGACTTGGAGAATCCTAGCCCTAGCCGCCATGCTCCTTGGGTTCTGGGCCTGGAAAACACGAGGATCTCGACAAGCGGCCAACAAGTAGCGCAAGCATCCCCCAGAAAACTTGGCATAATAGAACTTGGCATAATACCCACCCCAAGCCCATCGCCCCCCCTGGCACTAACCGATCGGCATTAACCGATCGGCATTCTTGGTGGACCATCAGGAAATGTTGTTTCCTATACAAGGATTTTTTTCGATGCATCGAACGCAAACATCCCCGTTTTGGATCTGCCTGATTCTCGTGTCCGCACTCGGGTTGATCCTTCGAATCGCACCGAGCCTCGAGGCACAGGAGATCTATGACAGCCAAAAGGAGACCATCCCCAAGATGACTCCCAAGGAGGTTGTCGAAACGGTCCGATTGCCCGAAGGCTTTTCGATCACTGCGGCTGCCTCGGAACCGAATGTCCAACAACCGATCGCGATGGCATGGGATCCCTCGGGCCGACTCTGGATCGCTGAAAACTATACCTATGCCGAATCGGCCAAAAAAGTCGATGCCACTCTTTCCGACCGTATCGTGATCCTCGAGGATGCCGACAACGATGGCGTGTTTGAAAAACGCAAGGTCTTCGCCGAAGGCCTTCAAGGACTCACCAGCATCGAAATCGGAGGCTCCTCAACCCGAGGCGTTTGGGCGCTTGCCCCTCCCCATTTGCTTTACCTAAAAGACACAAACCTAGACGATGTCGCCGACTCCGAGCCACAAGTTGTCCTGTCGGGTTTCAACGCCGATATCCGCCATAATTTCGCCAATGGCTTGCGATTCGGACCCGACGGGTGGCTCTATGGGCGACACGGCATCCTCGGCTCGAGCGAAGTCTACGCCCCAGGCTCCCCTTTGCCACCCGGCGCCTTAGCACCAGGCACGTTGGCACCCGGCGCTTTGGTACCAACAGCAACACGAATCGTAGGAACAATACGACCTGTAGTAACAATACCACCGGTGAAAACCAAACTGACCTGTGGAATCTGGCGCTACGAGCCTGCCAGCCAACGCGTCGAGATGGTCTGCGAGGGGACGACCAATCCATGGGGAATGGATTGGGACGATCACGGAAACCTATTCTTTATCAACACCGTCATCGGTCATCTTTGGCACGCGATCCCCAACGCTCACCTGCAGCGTATGTACGGGGAGGACTCGGACCCCTATGTCTATGAGCTTCTTCCGCAAATCGCCGACCACGTCCATTGGGACCAAAGCGCCGAAGACTGGCGAGAGACTCGCAAAGGTCCCCCGAGCAGTCGAACCGATGCGGCCGGTGGTGGTCATGCCCACAGCGGGTTGATGATCTATCAAGCCGACCAGTGGCCCAAGGAGTACCATGGCAACGTCTATGCTCTGAACCTCCATGGCCGTCGGATCAATCGCGATTTCATCAAACCCTCCGGGGCAGGGTTTCTGGCAACCCATGGGCCGGATATGGTCTTTTGGCAAGACCCTTGGTTTCGAGGTTTGGACCTTACCCAATCCCCCGACGGAAGTGCCATGGTGATCGATTGGTCCGATATCGGAGAATGCCACGACGACGACGGAGTCCACCGTACCAGCGGCCGAATCTATAAGGTGTCTTATAACAATCCAGACCAGGTGCCCTACATCGATTTACTGAAAACACTCAGTGGTCTGTACCGAGCCGATCGCACAAAGCAACCAACCGTTACGGGCCAAGACGTCGTCTCGATCGTCTCGCATCCGAACGTCTGGTTCACCCAGCAGTTTTTCAAACACTACACCCTGAATGGATTTGCAAGCCCCGTCAAGGATCCCGGGCCCCTCGTGCACATGGCCATCAATGCACCCAAAGACTTCCGTTCCCAGGAGGCTCGATTCGAAGTGACCAAACAGCTTCGAGCCCTCTGGGCATTGAAGGCCTGCAAATTGCTCGACAACGAAAAACTTCTCCAACTCCTCAAAACCAAACAGCATGAATCGGTCCGTAGCTGGGCCATCCGATTGCTCCTGGATCCTATGTGGAAATCGGGCCCCATACCTACGAGCAACCCAGGGGATCGGGAAATCCAACTCGAAATTCTCGATTGCTTATTGGCCAACTCACGACCCCATGCCCATCCCCATTTGCGACTGACCCTGGCTTCGCATTTGCCGAAACTCCCCGATGTGTTTGAACCCATCGTGAAGAAATTGCTCATGAGCGAGGATCTTGCAGATGATCTCACGTTCTCACTGGTCCTTTGGTACGGGATCAAAGACCAAGTCGTCGAGAATCCCATGGAGATGGTCAAATCGATCCAGTCGAGCCCCTTGCACAAAGTTCAGGAGTTGGTCCTAAGGCGACTTGCCTCGATGGTCACCGAAAAGCATCCCGACGGCCAACTGGCTAGCGATGCCCTCGCATTCTTTTTTGCAGACGCAGTCCAAAGGGACAATCCCACGCTGCATGCGGCTTGCATCCGGGCTCTTTGGGGGGCTTACCAAGGCCGCCTGCAGGTCGACAAACCGGCCTACTGGGATCCGCTTAAATCCCTGGCGAGCAAACATCCAGACCCGGCTGTTATGCGATTGGCCGTCCTGGTCGGATCGATCGTCGATCGAACGGACGACCCTGCACCGCTTCTGCAAATCATCGCGATGAAGGATGTACCACTCATGGAGCGCAAGGTTGCCGTCGAGGCGATAGGAAACATCGATACCGCAGAAGCGATCGACCACCTCGAGCGACTCATGGAGGATCCGGATCTAGGAAACGCCGCAGCGTTTGCCATGCGGCGGACGCTGAGCAAACCCCGCGCACAGGCCTTGGTCGAACGCTACACCCAAGCCAGCCAACCGGCACGCGCCGGGATCATATCAGCCCTTGCAAGCCGCGTCGATTCGATAGAAGTCCTGCTCAATGCGATCGAAAAAAATACCATTCCCCAAGATCACATCGATGCGACGACGTGGAGGCAATTCCAATCCGCAGGCAATTGGGAACTGCTTGAACGCGCAAGAAAACTCAATAAATCGCTGGAGATTTCAGGGAATCGCCAGGAATTGATCGAAAAGGAGGAAGCCCTCCTGACCCCAGAAGCGATCCAAAAAGGGGGGATCGACTTCGGACGCATAGTCTGGATCAACAAGTGCGGCACCTGCCACAAACTCTATGGAGAGGGAGGCCAGATTGGACCGGAACTCACCGGAGCTCAGCGTACGAACCTCCGGTACTGGCTCGAAAACATCCTCGCTCCGAGCGCCTTGGTGGCTGAAAACTACCGCGTCACGGCGCTGCGGATGCAGGATGGACGTGTCATTACCGGTGTGGTCGTCTCGGAAACCCCTCGCGAATTGACGGTCCAAACCGCACAGGAAAAAATCGTGGTCTTCGCCGCTGAAATCGAACAACGATCCGCCTCTCAAATGTCGCTCATGCCCGAGGGACTCTTCGAGGGGCTCACCCAGGATCAAAAAGCCAGTTTGCTCAAGTACCTCATGTCCAGCCCGCAAGAGCTAGCACGCCAAAAAAGAATCAATGACCCGCAAGAGCGAGCAAGCCAAAAAAGAACCGATGAACCGTAAGCAGCGCGCTCAGATCGTTCACCTTAGACTCGATGAGCTCTACCCAACGACCGACATCCCACTCGACCATGCCGACCCTTACACGCTCCTCGTCGCAGTCGTTCTGAGCGCTCAGTGCACCGACAAAATGGTCAACCGAGTCACCCCGGATTTGTGGAAGCTGGCCGATACTCCTGAAGCGATGAGCCGAGTCCCGGTCGATCGGATTCAAGCGGTCATACGTCCCTGTGGACTGAGTCCTCAAAAGGCCAAAGCGATTTCAGGGCTCTCGAAGATCCTCGTCGAAGAGCACGCCGGTCAGGTCCCTCAAGACTTCGAAGCTTTGGAGCGGCTGCCAGGCGTCGGTCATAAAACGGCATCGGTCGTCATGGCCCAAGCTTTCGGCGTACCTGCGTTTCCTGTCGATACGCACATCCACCGATTAGCGCAGCGTTGGGGACTGACCAATGGGAAAAATG
>QWPJ01000030.1 GCA_003671195.1 Planctomycetota bacterium | reverse complement strand
TAGCGGTTCTGGCCCAAGCGGCAGCGGTCCCAGTGGATCTGTTTCCGGAAGCCAACCATCGAGTAGTGGCAGCTACGGGAGCGGCTCGGGTTCGAGTGGTTCCGGATCGGGGAGTGGTTCCGGTTCGGGATCATCTGGCGTCGGTTCCAGCGGAGTTGGCTCCAGTGGTGTCGGCAGCTCGGGTCAATCGTACGGTTCGAGCGGTGTTAGCGGTGGCTCGGCGAGCGGCTCTGGTTCCGGTTCGTCGAGCGGTTGCTGTTGCCCGTGTTACTACCAGTGGAATGGAATCGGCTGGGTGCCGGTCCCGGTTCCCGATCCGTGCGTTGCTTCCGAAGGACCGCTACAGGCCGTCTGTATTTGTGCGGGCAATGAGCCAACAATCCCCGGCTCGTTTATGGGGCAGACCGTTTACACAGGATGCGAACAAGGTGTGCAATGAGTAACTCAACAGACTGCCCACACAACGTGGATGGCTACTGCCAGATCTCCTCCGATCTTGCCCAAGTGCCAGTACCGATCGCCCAAGACGCATGTGCGGCTTGTATCCAGCACACGACGCCCCGAGCCAAGAACTCGGTCACTTGCAGCAAAGCGATTCAGTATCGAACGCTTGTCGGCATGCTCCCAACGCCAGAGTTGCTCGAATGCATCAAACCTCCAACGCAGGGGGTCGGTACCGAACTGGAACTCTTGATTGAAAAGACTCGTCGCACGCTCAATTGGTTGTGCCTGGGGTGGCTCATTCCAGACAAATTCAACTGCGGATGCCATTCCACGAAGTCACGCATGAATGAGATGGGCGTGCGCAATCCGAACATCCCGGTCCTCGGTGATGCCGAGCGGGTATTTGTGCTCGATTCCGATGGGGCTACGGCACGCAAGTCGAACGAAGGAACGGTCGACGAGTGCAAACGTGAGATCGTCAACTTGCTCGAAGGTGGCGAGAACGCTTTCAAGGTAAGGAAGTGTCGCTATGCGTACTGAGGCGATCGTCGAGAGCTTCGAGGCAAGCTTGCGCGAAGCGTTTCAGCAACTCCAAGGGGGAGCCAACGCGATCCCTTGGTGCGAACGGAAAAGCTTAGCCCAAGGAATGACCGAGAGCTTTGTCGTCGGTACCGCTTCGGAAACCGCGTTCCTGCTGGTCGCCTTGTTAGCCAAGGACCCGAAATGGGAAGTTCGAGCTGCGATTGCAGATTTGCTGCCGGTGCTCCCGGAGGCCGAATCGAAACGACTGACCGATCAACTGATGGCCGATTCGAACACCTATGTGCGTCGATCGGTCGAACGGGCGATCGAACGTCGCAAGCGAGAGATTCGAGCCGCAGGCAATGCGATGTTGGACTTGCTACAATTCCATCATCGTTCGAACGAACCGGTGGCTAATAGCAGACGTCATTTAGGCAATTCAAAGCAAATACATCATGTTCCAATCGATATGTAAAGGTGTTATTGCTGTATCACTTTGGCTTGGTGTTGGGGCCAATATCTCTAGCTCTCAGCCACCCAAAGAACTCACCAACAGCATCGGGATGAAAATGGTGCTGATCCAGAAGGGGACATTCATGATGGGTTCGCCAGAGAGCGAAGAAGGCCGCCAGGAGGACGAGACTCAACACGAAGTGACGATCAGCAAGGACTACTACTTTGGTGTGTACGAAGTAACGCAGGCACAATACGAGAAGGTGATCGGTAAGAATCCGAGTCACTTTCAAGGGGCCATAGTTGGTAACGAGAATGCAGATCTACCGGTAGAGCAGGTTTCCTGGCATGATGCCGTCGAGTTTTGCAAAAAACTATCGGAATTGCCCGAGGAGAAAAAAGCAGGTCGTGTGTATCGACTGCCGACCGAGGCCCAGTGGGAATACGCATGTCGCGCTGGTAGCAAGACGGCTTATTCATTTGATGATGAAGAGGGTTTGCTGCCCGAGCACGGTTGGTTTAATCGCAACAGTTCTAACCGAACACATACGGTTGGCCTTTTGGAGCCGAATGCCTGGGGTCTTTACGACATGCATGGGAATGTTTGGGAGTGGTGCAGCGACGGGTACGAAAAATATCCAAAGGGTGCAGTCAGCGATCCGACTGGCCCAAAAGAGGGCTCGCTCCGCGTGTTCCGTGGCGGCAGTTGGGACGTCGTTGCCGCGGATTGCCAGTCGGCGTTCCGTTGCAGGCTCGACCCGTCGATCAGGCTCGACAGCGTCGGCTTCCGCCTTGCCCTGAGTCCATCCGGAATCCCCAAGTCGCCGGAGGCGGACAAGTAGAGCTTCCAAATTGAAAACGATCAGTGTCATTGTTCGCTTGACCCTGTAAATCGAAATTGTGACCCTGTAAATTCTCAGGGGTTTTTGATGTGACCCTGTAAATGACCCTGCAAACGGAAAACCATGACCCTGTAAATTTGGATCGGTCTTGAATTCGTGACCCTGTAAATCGGGCTGTAAAGCAGTTGCAGGTTGGTCGCGATGGATAGTGTTTCGAGTCGTCACAAACAATGAAATCGGCGCGCGTCGTATTTCGCGTCGCGCGTGGTGTCGAAGTGTGAGTTTCCCAGGGGATTTGCAGGTTGTTCGGTTCCTGTCCTGTCCGCTACAAAACCAAAGGTTTTCCTAAGGTTTTTCGCATTTCTGGCCAATGGCTTTGGAGTTCTGTGGCGCCCATGCTGGCTCGGTGCGTAGCGTCGTGCGGCGCTTGCATTTCGCGTCGCGCTGCGTCGCCAAAACACTGGGGATTTGCATGGCCCCGTTGCCTGAACCGAGCATGATGGTGATAGGAACGTTGTTCGGTATAGGGGGGGGCTTATGGCTAAGAGGCGGATGAAGAAGTAACCCTTTTTGCTTTGGTAAATATTCGTTTGATCCGCTAACGAATCGTAGCCATCCGCTGCCAAGCGGTGGACAGCGGCGCGAGTAACGCTTCCACCGTCTGGCGAAAGGTGGCTACGTGCCACTTGAATTCGCCAGGGGCGACATTTCGTTTAACCCGCAGCCAACGGCGAGGAACTTAACTAGGCCCGCCAGGATGCTGCTTTTGGGGCCGAAAGGAAGGCGCAAACTCGAATCGCAATAAACCCCTTTGGATTGATTGCCCCCCCAAATCCGGTGGCTTACGCATTCCGGCGGAGAAGTGCCGCCCTGCGGCCTAAAACCCAAAACAGCCTTACGCGCGGTCTTTCCCCTCACCCCCCCCCGCCCCCTCTCCCCCAGCCAAAGCCCTGGGGGCGAGGGGGTGCCAAGCGGTTTTTATAATGCGTCGTGATTTCGGAGAAATCGACGACACGATTCGCCAGGGGCGCCGAGCTCGCCGAAGGATCGGAACCAGAGCCTATCGATCACTGGCAGCGATTTTCTCCCTTGGCTGTTTTCTTTGCGAGCTTTGTGCCTTTGCGGTGAGACTCACCGGCCCTGTCCCCATACGCTCACCGGCGAGTCAAAGACCCGGGGGCGAAGGGGAGCCAACTAAGCTGCTTCCGAGCGCCGAGGCTCCAAGATGCAGCCAGCCTAGAATGAAAAGCGAGCCGCCGATCGGGACGATGCTCCAATGGATGATTTCGTCGGCAAAGACCATGCTGTAGAGTCCCCCTGAGAAGCCTAGGGTGCCCAGGAGCATCAGGACCGAGGCGGCTAGCGCCAGTCTCGAACGCGAGGCATGGCCGCTCAAGGTCAGGACCAGGACCGCCAAGGCATGGAACATTTGGTACCGGGTGGCCAGCTCGCATTGATCGAGCTTCTTGTCGACCTGCTCTTGCGAGAAGCCTTGGGATTGAAGTCGCTTGGGCAAGCTATGGGCGCCCATGGCGCCGATGCCCACGCTGATCGCACCGGAGAGGGCCGAAAGCAAAAGAAGGATGCGAGTTAGGTTGGTCATATGCAATGGTTCAATTGCCGAGGTCTTCGAAAGGAAGTTGGTCGGAGGATCGTTCGATGAGGCCTTCGTAGAAGTGCCTTCGGCAAACAGTGACGTATCGATCGTTTCCGCCGATTTGGATTTGTTCGCCATCGCGGACCGGGCGGCCTTCGGGGTCGATCCTCAGGACCATGGTCGCTTTGCGGCCGCAATGGCAGATGGTCTTGATTTCCGTAAGGCTATCGGCCCAAGCCAACAGGTACTGGCTACCCTCGAACAAGTTGCCTTGGAAGTCGGTCCGAAGGCCATAGGCAAGCACGGGGATCGACAGTCGATCGGCGATATCGCCGAGTTGGCGGACTTGGGCCTTGGTCAAGAATTGGGCTTCGTCGACCAAGACGCAATGGATGCAGGAGGCGGAGTGTTCGCGTTGGGTGACTCGAAAGAGGTTATCGGCGGGTTTGAAGGGGATCGCATCGGAGGAGAGTCCAATCCGCGAGCTGACTTTTCCTTTTCCGAACCGGTCGTCGATTTCCGGTCCGAAAACCAACGTGCGCATGCCCCTCTCGCGGTAGTTGTAGCTCGATTGCAGCAGGATCGTGGATTTGCCCGCATTCATCGTCGAGTAGTAGAAGTACAGCTTAGACAAGGCGATCGATTCCTGCAGGTTGGCGAATTTCGGGGGTAGCGATCCCGAAAAACCTACACTAAATAGTAACGTAAAGTAGGGTTCTTCAGGTACCATTATGGCAAAAAATGGGTGCTCTTGATCGTACTCGTACTCGTCCTCAACGAAGTGGTACTCGTACTCGTACTCGAAAAGCGCCACCGAGACGGATCCGGTCAATATCCCGACTGCCAATTTTCGGATGTGCTTTGAATAGGGTGTTCGACGCTAGTCGATTCAAGCAATCGAGTACGAGTCGGAGTACGAGTACCGTCCGCCGCGGCGGACTGAGTACGAAAAAGCAGGAAATCAGTGATTGCCCACTCAAATCCCCGAATAGCCTAAAATGGCTCGATATGAATACAGAACCTGCGATTGAAATTTCGGATCTTACGGTGGCCTACGAGCGTAAGCCGGTGTTATGGGAGATCAATTTGTCGGTTGCCCAAGGGGTCTTGGGCGGGATCGTCGGTCCCAACGGTGCTGGCAAAAGCACGTTGATCAAAGCGATTTTGGAGTTGGTGCCTAGGGTCAGTGGGTCGATCCGGGTCCTTGGAGAGCCTATCGGACCGCAGCGTCATCGCATCGCGTATGTCCCTCAGCGAGAGAGTGTCGACTGGGATTTTCCATCGACGGTCCTGGATGTGGTGCTCATGGGGATGTATCGCGAGATCGGTTGGTTTCGCAGGACTAGGCGCGAGCATCGCCAGCGAGCGATCGAGGCACTCGAGCGCGTCGGGATTGCGGATCTGAAGGATCGGCAGATCAGTCAGTTGTCCGGTGGCCAGCAGCAGCGAACGTTCTTGGCCAGGGCCTTGGTCCAATCCTCGGACATCATGCTCTTGGATGAACCCTTTGCGGCCGTCGACGCGGCGACCGAGCAGTCGATCATTCAGGTGCTTGGCCAGCAGCGCGATCTGGGCAAGACGATCTTGGTCGTGCATCATGATTTGCATACGGTGCCTCAGTACTTTGATCATGTTCTATTGATCAATGTTCACGCCGTGGCTTGGGGGCCCATCGAGCAGGTCTTCACCGAGGAGAATCTCAAGCGGACTTACGGCGGTCGCTTGACGATCCTCGAAGAGGTTACCGAGGCGATGCGGCGGAATGTGGCGCGGCGGTAGGCGATCGCCTGGGGCAAATTGATTGTGCGGTGCTAGGGCTATTGAGTTGGGGATATTGAGCTAGGGCTAGTGTAGAAGACTTTTTGGACTTGGAGCCGTTTGTCGAGCAAGAGCAGGTCGGCCCGTTTGCCCGCCTCGAGGCTTCCGCGGTCTGCGGCGATTCCGGTCCTTTCGGCCGGAGTCAGAGTCGCCATGCGGACGATCTCCCAGAGCGGGATCTTGGTGACTTTCGCCATGTGACGCACGCAGTGGTCCAAGGCGACGACGGAGCTTGCGAGTCCCCCGGCCGGGCTGAGTCCAACCTTGCCCGTGCTTTCAATCCAAACGTTTTCTTCCGGATGCCCAAAGGCGTATTTGCCTGGGGGCATGTCCAAGGCTCTGCTCGTATCGCTCACGAGGCAGAGCATCGACGATTTCTTCATCTGCCAGGCGAACTCGAGGAGTTCGGGTGCAAGATGGTATCCGTCGGCGATGACTTCGGTGCTCATCGTCGGGTGAGCCAGAACGAATTCGAGCATGCTGCCTTGCATGGGGGTTCCAAGACGGGTGCGGACAGAGGCGACCGAGGACATCGCGCACCAGAAGTGATCGACGTGGGACATTCCGCATTTGTGGGCAGCGGCCATCTCGCTCCAGCTTGAGTTGGAGTGTCCGCAGGTGACCAAACAGCCTTGTTTTTTTGCGTAGCGGTAGAAGTTAGCGCAGCCGTCGAGTTCGGCCGCGCAGGTTGCAATCGCAATGGAACCTGCTTGGAAATACTCTTCGAACTCCGAGCGTACTGGAGCCCTGCATGCTTCCTTGCGGTGGCAACCTGACTTTTCCGGGGTGAAGTAAGGTCCATACAGGTGGACCCCTTCGATCGATGGCAGGCTCGCATCGGCCGATCGCTTGGCCGCCTCGACAGCTTGGATCATGCGAAGGATCGATTCGTGCGAACCGGTCGTAGTGGTTGGGAAAATCGTGGTCGTGCCGTGCTTGAGGTGGGATCGGCAAGCCGTCTGGATCGCTTCGAGAGTTCCGTCCATGAAATCGGCCCCTGCCCCGCCGTGGACGTGGATATCGATCCAGCCAGGAGCGATGTAGGATCCGCTTGCCTCGAGCGATTCGAGCGACTTGGGGATCCGTTTGGGCATAGGACCGATGCGGGTCAAGATCCCTTCGGACCACTCGACATAGGCGTTTTCGATGCATCGATCTGGGAGAATCGCCGTAGCACCGAGGATCGCATAGCGTTTCGAATCGTTGGGGCGATGGGGGAAGAGTTTGCTCATAGTCCGCGCGTGAGGATGACGATCAGTGCGGAGGCCAAGCAGAGTGCCATGGTGGCCAAAAAGCCCAGGACCATCCATTGCCGCTTGACTTGTTTTTTCTTTTTCGCGGCGATGGCTGCTTGGTTTTTTGCAAGGGGTACAGCCGGCTGCACCGGGTCGCTGGCTACTGGATTTGCAGGCCCGTTCGCAGGCCCGTTTGAAGGCACGTTTGTTGCGATATTTGCCGGTGTTTTCTTCGTCGGAGTTTTCTTCGTCGGGGTTGTGGGCTTAGCGACAGCAGGTGGGGGGGGATCGCTGATTGCCATCGCCGAGGAACCGCCGAAGGATTCGGGTACGAGTTCGCGGGCTGAGAGCCAGCTATCGAGTCCTTCTCGCCATAGGAGAGCATCGGCGGTGACTCGTTTTTCGGCGATCCAGTCTAGGAGCATTTGGGTGGTAGCTGGTCCGTATTGCCCACCGCTCGGGGGCCGGACGTACCATCGCGAGTCGATCAGGGGCAATAGGCTCGGCGGCATGCTCGGATGGTCGTTGGCCTCTGGGGCTAGCTTAAGGGTACTTGCAGGTGGACTTTTGGTTTTTGCCTGGACCTGTGACTTAGGCTCTGCGGGAGCCTTAGGCTTGGCCGTCGGGGGGGCGATCTGCGAGTCGGATGGGGAGAGAGGTTTGCCGAGGTTCGTCGGTTTGATGGAGCTTGCCGATTCATCGATGGCAAGAGAGAAGTCGGCGTCTTTGGGTGGGACTCTGAAGGCACCTTGGCATTTGGGGCATTTGCCTCGTTTGCTGGCTTGGTAGTCCTTGACGTGCAGGGGATGGTTGCAGAGGTGGCAACTGAATCGAATGCCCATGGTTTTAGCGATAGGTCTCGTGGCATTTGTTGCAGGACTGGTCGATTTTGGCGACTGCGGATCGGGCCAAATCGGGGTCCTTGTTTTTGACGGCTTTGAGTGTTTCTTTGGCGGCGGCGAGCATTGCGGCGGCAAATTGGGTGTAGGTTTCATCGTCGGCATCGGTCATGCCTTCGAGCTGAAGGATCTGACCGTAGGCGGCGACCAGTTCGGCGTATTTGGTGATTTCGTCGAGGTTGTTGGTAAAGTTGTCTTCGTTGCTCGTATGGGGAGCGAGGTTCTCGCGCAGAGCCCATTCGAGGATTTGCATGGTGGGGCCGCGGTCTGCGGTATCGGCCCAAGGGGTTTCTTCGGCAGTGCCGTTGAGTTTGGTTCCTTTGAGAAGGTCCTGAAGGTCTTGTTGCCTGAGTTTGGCTTCGTTGTAGACCGGCTGCGTTCCGACTTTGGAGTTTGCTGCGATGCGAGCAAAGGCGGTACGGGCGTAGGGTGCGGAGGCTTTCCAGCGGATCTCCTCGGGGTACTGAGCGATGATCCCCATCAGCGATCCGAGCAGGGTGAATTCGCGGCGAGCATCGCCGTAGCCGCCGCTTGCGAATTTCGCAGGGGTGGTGATGATCCCATCGACTCGGGATTTGGATTCTTTGACGAGGTCCTCGATCGACGGGCCGCTGATGAGTTGCTTCCAGACATCGTTTCCTTGGGCCGTCGATTCGGCTTGGCTCGCATCGTCGCTGGCGGCCATCGCCGAGTCCGTCGAGGATGCTTGGGCTCCGGACCCGAGCGAAGGTTGGCCTTGGAGTTGGGAGCGGGCATCGGCGAAAAAGACGCCGGAGAATTCATTCGATTGGAACTGAGGTGGTTTGGCTCGATCGGGTTTACGGACGGTCTTTTGGGCAAACGCGTAGGATCCTGCGAGCGTCATGACCGACAGGCCGAGCAAGAGAGTGCTTCTGAGGGTGGATTGAGGCATGGGCCGGCGCGTTGTGGAAAAGGATCATTGGCAAGCCGATGGCTTGCGTCGAATTTTTGGTCGATCGTATCATAGCATTTCCCGATTCGTCGATAGCAGTTCGCCTTCGGATTTCGATGGATCCTCGCTGGGCTTGTCGCTCGTGGCTTTGGGGGGCGGAAGGATGAAGGACACTATGCCGCTGCACAGAAGTCCCGAGAGCATTGCCCAAGCGAGCCTAGAGATGTGGTAAAAAGCCAGCTTGTCTACCGAGCCGTTGCCTCCTGCGACACCTCGCGGCATGGGAATGATGGTGCGTTGGGGGTTGTTGGTTCGGAGGAATGGGTTTTGGTAGTTCGACACGCCGTTTGTTGTGTAAAAGGAAGAGTTGCCCGTTCCATCGAGAAAGGACATCAGGTAGGCATTCATGTCGTATCCCATGACAAAGAAGGCGATCATGATTGCAAACCCGATCCAGTAGGCGCGGTACTCCCGCTGGGAGACGACAGCCAGGGTCACAATCAGGGCCGCTTCGAAGGGCCAGAGGACTGTTTGAAGCCAGTAGGTTCTGTTCGTTCCGAGGGTCAGGTAGGCCAATAGCAGCAGCGGTATCGACAGGAAGAAGGCCAAAATGTTCCACTTCAGAAGCAAGAACCAATCGGATTGGCGTCGGGGTTTAGAGTCTGGCCGTTTCCCCACGAAGCGAGGGATTTGAGCCCCTCGGGTCACTGCGACCAGGGAAATACAGGAGGTTATCAAACCTACGCCACCGAGGGTCCGAAGCAGTGTGCCGAGTTTCTCACCCGAGGGGTTCTCTGCGTTGCTGATCAGTGCGGCGCCGACGAGTGTGATCGTGAAACTCAAGGCACCTGTGATCCCGATGATCAACAAGAGCGTTTGCTTGAAAGTTCGCGGTTGTGTCGATTGGCTTTTGGATGCGGATTCGTCGTCATCGCTATCCAGGGGGTGGACCGAAGGTGATTGGCTCATCAGATCGCCTTTGCATCGATGGGTGGCGTTTTGTTAGCGGCAAGGTCTCAGAAACAGTATACTGGAGGGTCCCGGGCGATGGTTGTTTTTTGCGCGACGAAGTTTCGCGAGGAACTTCCGCCTAGACGATTTCCCCTCGATATTCTCCCTCCCCAGATGCCCCCGAACAGATTGTCCCCGAACAGACGGATAGGACCGATGACGCCGATGCGAGCCTTTTGGACACTGGGTTTGATTTTCCTTATCCGTGGACTGCTATCTATTGGACTCTATGCCCAGGAAGTCGCCCAGGAGAGTCACGAGAAGTCCGACCCTGCGGTCGTTTCATTGCTGGCGGGCCGTTGCCTTGAATGCCATGGCCAGAGCGACCCTGCCGGGGGGCTGGACCTGACGTCCATCGGTGGGTTGCAGCGGGGTTCGGATTCCGGCGATGTTTTGGGAAAGACCTGGGAGACCAGCAAGTTATGGGAGGTAATTGCGACCGAGCAGATGCCCCCGAAGGTCAAGTTGACCGACAAGGAGAAAGAGCTCTTGGGCCAATGGGTCTCTCAGGGGGCTCGCTTGCCCGCCGAGCCGATCGACCGGCTCGGGATCAGCTCGGACTACCGTGCCGGATACGATTGGTGGTCGCTTCGCGAACTCGCTCCGAGTCCATTGCCTATCCGAATCGGGGAGGTTCAACCCGATATCGAGGAAGGTTGGCCTGTGAGGAATATGGTCGACTCGTATGTTTTGGCGAAACTTCGCTCGAATGGATTGAAGCCCAATCCGGGGGCATCGCCCAGGTCCCTTTTGCGACGGGTCTTCAATGACTTGATCGGATTGCCTCCGAGCTTCGAACAGATTGAGGCCTTTGAACGCAATCCAAGCGATGAGGCTTATGGGCTGTTGGTCGATGAGCTTTTGAAGTCCCCTGCTTATGGTGAGCGTTGGGGAAGGCATTGGCTCGACGTGGTTCGCTTCGGGGAGAGCGATGGCTTCGAGAGGAACTTCCCGAGGCTGCACAGTTGGCCTTATCGGGATTGGGTCATCGAGTCTCTCAATCAAGACATGCCTTATGATCGTTTTGTCCAGATGCAGATTGCGGGGGACCAGATGCAGGCCGGCGCCGCTGGCATTGCAGCAGCGGGTTTTTTGGTCTCTGGGGTGCACAACACGGTGGTAGGCTCGAGCGATCGGATGAAGCGCATCGCGGTCCAGGACGAGTTGGAGGAAAAGATTGGGACGATGTCGCAAGCTTTCCTGGGTTTGACGGCCCAGTGCGCACGGTGCCATGAGCACAAGTTCGATCCGATCAGCTCGGAGTCGTATTATCGACTTGCGGCCTCGCTTCGGGGGTTCTCGCATGGGGAGCGCGAGGTCATCGACGAGGAGCTCGAACGGCTTGAACGGGGCTTGGAGATCGAGCGAGCCCGGGTCTTAGCGCAGCTTCGGGAGTTCGAGCAAGGTGCCATGAAAAAAGCGTCCGCCGGTGAACTTTCTGCGGGTGAACTTTCTGCGGGTAGTGCGATTCCGCTTCCGGTGGCGGCTTGGGATTTTGAATCCTCAGGGCTTGGGCTAGCCGGTGCTGAGAAATCGGCTGCTCAAGAATCCAACGGGCGAATTTTTTACGATACGGTGCGAGGACTTGCCGGACATTGGCGGGGGGGCCAGCAGGCTTCTCGAGCGGGCCTGGGGGGTGGCTTGGTGCTCGACGGCAGATCGTATCTTGAGACCGATCCGATCGACTTTGGGGTCGAGGAGAAGACGCTGGCCGCTTGGGTTAAGATCGATCCATTGGATCAATCGGGGGGTGGGGTTTTGAGTTTGCAGAGTCTCGACGGCTCGGTCTTCGATGCGATTGTCTATGCGGAGCGCGAGTCGCGTCAGTGGATGGCAGGGAGCAATGGTTTTGCGAGGTCTGAATCGTTCGGTGGCCAGCGGGAGTCGGATCCGAGGGTTCACATTGCGATGCGTTATCGAGCCGACGGGACGATCGAAGCGTTTCGAAATGGGGTTCTCTATGGCCGAGGTTACCGCAGGGGATTGCAGCGTTTTGAGGCGGGCAAGTCGCAGTTTCTTTTTGGATTGCGTCATGGGCCGGCCGGTGGGAATCGCTGGCTCACGGGGGTGATCTACAAGGCCGTGTGTTTCGACCAAGCCTTGAGCGACGAGGCGATTGGGGAATTGGCGCGCGAGCCTCGGCTCGGATGGAACCTCCAGGAGGCTTGGACGAAGCTCGGCGAGTCCTTTGCCAAGCAGCGGCAAGCTTATCGAAGCGAGCTCGAGCGGATCGATCGAGAGTTGGTCGATTTGAGGGCATCGGTCCGAAAGAAGATTTACAGCGTTGTTTCCAACCCAGGGGTGGGGCCTACGAAAGTGCTTTTGCGGGGAGATGTCTATCAGGAGGGAGCCGAGGTCCGATCCGGTGGGATCGATACAATCGGTGGTCCGCGTGGAGATTTCGGTTTGGCCCCTGATGCTACGGATGCGCAGCGCCGAATGGCACTTGCGCAGTGGATCACGCAAGCCAATCGGTCGTTGCTGGCGCGGGTGATTGTCAATCGCGTATGGCATTATCATTTCGGTGTGGGCATCGTCGAGACCCCCAACGACTTAGGATTCAACGGCGCTAGGCCGACGCATCCAGAGCTTCTCGATGCCTTGGCTCAAGCATTTTTGGAGGATGGGATGAAGCTCAAATCGCTTCATCGTCGGATCGTCACTTCGAGCGCCTATCGTCAATCGAGTCGGCCCCGCGAGGATGGGTTATCGAAGGACGCGTCGAATCGTTTGCTTTGGCGGTATCCGGTCCGAAGGCTCGATGGCGAATCGGCGCGCGATGCGATGCTGATGATTGCCGGGGTCTTGGATCGAACGCTCGGTGGTCCTGGGTACGTCGATGTCGACTACAAGGACACCAATGGAACGACGTATTACGTCCCTAAATCGCAGGAGCCCCCTGAGTGTTTTCGAAGGACCGTGTACCGATTCAATCCGCGATGCGAGCGGACCTCGATGTTGGATGTGTTGGATTGCCCAGACCCTTCGGCCACGGCCCCTAAGCGGGCGATGACCACCACGCCGCTTCAGGCCTTGAGTTTGCTCAATAGCGATTTTGTCTTTCAGATGACCGATGCACTGGTCGATCGGATGGAGGATCCGCAGCAGGCCGATACGACGATCAGCAAGTTGTTTCGCAGCGTTCTGTTGCGAGATCCCACCGCCGAGGAGCGAGTTCAATGCCGGCAGTTGGTTGCCAAGCACGGGACCAAGGCATTGGCCAGAGCGTTATGGAACTCGAGCGAATTTTTAGTATTGGATTGAAAAGCATGAACGGACAGGATCTTTGGAGTCGAAGAGGTTGGTTGCAATGGTCTCAGCGAGGACTCGGGGCGACCGCCGTTTTGGCGTTGCTTGCCCAAGAGGGCTTGCTCGGCAAGGCATCTGCGATGCCCAGGATCCAAGCTAGACCTCAGGCCAAAGCCAAGCGAGCGATTCAGATCTGTTTGGTCGGGGGCTTGAGCCATCTGGATTCCTTCGACTACAAACCGGAGCTTGAGCGGCTACACGGCAAGACGTTGCAGACCGAGGAGAAGCCTGATATTTTTTTCGGGCAGATGGGATTGCTGCGCAAGAGCGATTGGGAGTATCGCGCCCGGGGCCAGAGCGGACTTGAGATCTCCGAGCTGTTTCCACAGATCGCCGCGAAGGCCGATCGATTGACGATCCTGCGATCGATGGTCACCCAGTCGGCCAACCACACGCCTGCGTTGTTCTTTGAGAACAGCGGTTTCGAGTTCAATGGATTTCCGTCGATGGGCAGTTGGTTGTCCTATGGCCTCGGATCGATCGCCCAGGACCTACCGGCCTATGTCGTCTTGCCCGATGGTCGCGGTGGACCCAATGGAGGGTCTTCGAATTGGACCCATGGTTTTTTGCCTGGTCAGCATCAAGGTGTTGTATTTCAGAGCAGCGGTCAGCCCGTCAGGGACTTGCGACCGGCCCGGGCTCTGAGCGAGCAAGAGGACCGGGACACTTGGCAGATGGTCGACTTTCTCAATCGCAAGCATCAGGCCGAGCATGGGGCAGAGGATTTGTTGTCGGCTCGCATCGAGAGTTATGCGTTAGCGGCCAAGATGCAGATGTCGGTACCGAGGGTTGCCGAGCTAGAGCAAGAGACCGAATCGACCCAGCAACGCTATGGGATGGATCGAGCCGAGACGGCCGATATGGCGCGCCGATGCTTGCTCGGTCGCCGGTTGCTCGAACAAGGGGTACGTTTTGTGCAGTTGTATTCCGGAGGCCCTATCGCGGGGACACCGAGGACCAGTTGGGATGCGCACGAGAATGTCTTGGAGAACCATGCGGCCGAGGCCCGACGAATCGATCAGCCCATCGCCGCATTGCTCGAGGACTTAGAGGCGCGCGGGATGCTCGAGGATACGTTGGTCCTCTTTACGACCGAGTTTGGGCGAACTCCGTTTTCGCAGTCCGCATCGGATGTGGCAGGACCGGGTCGAGACCATAACCGGTACGCATTCAGTTGCTGGATGGCCGGTGCAGGTCTAAAACCCGGGATGGCTTATGGGGAGTCCGACGATATCGGATGGAAGGTGGCTTCCAATCCGGTGACTTGGCAGGACTTTCACGCGACGGTCCTGCATTTGTTCGGGATCGATCACACCGAGTTGACCTACTATCACAATGGGATCCATCGGAGGCTGACCAACGTGCACGGTGAGGTCATTCAGGGGGTGCTGAGCTGATCGGGTGCAAGTCGGCTTGCAGGAGCACACTACCGAGCCTGTTTCGCAGCAGATCCATCTGGTCATGGCACAGCGATTGACCTATTTGGCTTGCGATCCACAGCGAGGCGTAAAGCAGCGCTGTGGCAATCGCGATAACCCATCCCCAAGGAAAATGGCCAATCATCCATTGCGAGCCACCCAGTAGGGTCGCAAAGAAGATGCTGCAGAAGAGTGCAAGGTAAAAGATCCAGATCAAGGTCCAGAGGTTTGGTCGCGGAGCAAAGCGTCCGATCAGGGTGCAATGTCCCGAGGTTCTAGCTCCATCGAGGTCGGTGGCAGTCGCTTGGCTTTGCACTTGGTCCGAGTCGATGAAGTACACCGAAAGATGAGGCGACCAGAGTCTGTGCAAGTGGTCTTCGAGGTGGAACTCGCAGTACTCACCGTGGGCCAGATACAGCGAGCTAGGGGATTGGTTACGCATCGCAGTGCCAAAACGCTCGATCGCTTCGGATTTCGAACACGCGATCGGGATTTGGAATGTCGGACGGATCGACAAGCCAACCATAGAACCTCAGTTGGCGCTAAACGGGGGAACCTGACCGATGGGCGAGCGAGTCGGTTGCTCTGGATTGCCGGTTGGTGATTTGTTCGAGGGTGGCCAGTGGGAGAGTTGGTCGACGAGGATTTGGTAGCGAGCCTCGACCAGGTTTTGACTCAGCAAGTTCTGTTTGATTCCGGCTGGGAAGTTCAGAGCGTAGGCGACCACATCGGTAAGGATCCCTAGGGGGACGCGCTGGGTCAGCAACTCCGACAGCGCCGAGGCTTCCGAGAGGTCCTCTGGCAGCGCGGGGCGAAAGAGCCTCAGGAGTTCCACACGAGCGGCCTCTTCAGCAATGGGGTCATCCATCGGTTGGTCTTCGAGGATCTCGACTCTGGCTTTTCGAAAAGGCACATCTTCGGATATTTCCTCGAGGATGCGGGCTCGGTGAATACCGGCCAAAAGGATGTTGTGACGACCATCGCCGAGAGGGGTGTGCGAGACGATCCTCCCGATGCAAACGAACCGAGCGAGTTTTGGATGGAGTTCGAAGTGCTGTTCCCAGCCCGGTTCGAGGACCGCCATGGTAATCAGGTGGTCAGATTCAAGAGCTTCGCTGAGCATTTCGCAGTAGCGGGGTTCGAAGATGTGGAGGGCTTGGACCACATGCGGGAACATGATCAAGTTCGGGAGCGGAAAAAGCCGCACGGTGCCGTCAAAATCGGCTGGCAGTCGAAGTTTTTCCCAGTGGCCCATGTCTCGAGATCGAGGTGACTCGACGCTTTCCGGTAGTTATTGCGTTAGCTTTTCGGATGCAGAACTGTGGAGTTGCAGATCGTTGGCATTGTAGGGGGGTGTCCAGTTCCAAGAAGAGCGTCAGAGCCAATTCAATCGTTAAAGGCGGATAAATTGCCTTTATTGCCGATTCGATAGCAGGCATGGGGTGTATTGAGCTCGAAGTGTCTTGGGTTCCCGGGCGTATCGATTCTGCTGCGCGCGGGGTGTTATTGTGATGACACCGAGAAAATAATGTCCATTCACCCGCTAGAATCGAAAAACTTGAGGGTACAATCGGGTTTTCCATGTACTACAATAGGGGAAACCCCTCCTGGTCTGTGGAAGCACAAATCCCCGAGATCCACCCGATCCGTGGCCACAAGACTACATCCCACCTTTATTTCTGTGAGAACCGACCAAGTTCTCAGAGAGTCCACCGTTAATCTGTTTAACCCGTTTTTCAACGCCCGTAGGAGTTCGATGATGAGATGCTTAGGTAACCCCATGGATCGTCGTGGATTTCTTACTGTAGGTGCCGTTGGTGGCTTGGGCCTGACGCTCGGCGATATGTTTCGCCTGCAAGCTCGAGCCGACAAGAAGCACTACGACTTCATCGAAGCCAAGGCCGAGAGCGTGATCCACATTTTCCTACCCGGCGGGATTGCCCACCAGGAAACTTTCGATCCCAAGCCTTACAGTCCGCTTGAGTATCGCGGAGAGATGAAGACGATCAAGACCAAGACTGGGGATGTATTTTGCGAGACGGTTCCCCGTTTGGCGAGTATCTCCGATAAGTTCACTGTGATCCGATCGCTCTCGCACGGCGAGGCAGCCCACGAGCGCGGCACGCACAACATGTTCACCGGCTACAAGCCTTCGCCGGCGTTGTCGTATCCGAGCTTCGGGTCGGTTGTCAGCCACGAGTATGGGCCGCGCAACAACCTGCCTCCTTACATTGCAATCCCTAGCAATCCGAATGAGTTTTCCGGGTCTGGATACTTGAGTTCCTCGTACGGCCCGTTCAGCCTAGGTGCGGACCCTGCGAATAAAGGTTTCAAGGTTCAGGATTTGAATCTTCAAGGTGACGTTGATATGGCTCGCTTTGGTCGCCGCCGTTCGGCACTCCAGGCGGTCAACGAGTACTTTGAATCCAAGCAAAAGTCGGACAACCTGACGGCGATGGATACCTTTTATGAGCGTGCCTACTCGCTCATCAGCAGCGATTCGGCCCGAGAGGCATTCAATATCGAAGCCGAAGACAACGCGTTGCGTGACAAGTATGGTCGCAACGCGGCCGGTCAGCGATTGCTCATGGCCCGTCGATTGGTAGAAGCCGGTTCTCGCATGGTCTCGGTGACTTATGGTGGCTGGGACATGCACGCTCAGATTGCAGGAAGTATGCGACGGGACATGCCTCCCTTGGACCAAGCCCTTGCGACGCTGATCGAGGACCTCGAATCCCGAGGCCTCTTGAGCAAGACCTTGGTGATGGTCAGCAGCGAATTCGGACGCACTCCCAAGATCAACAACGACGGCGGGCGAGATCACTGGCCGAAGGTCTTCAGCGTTCTCTTGGCCGGTGGTGGCATCAAGGGTGGACTGGTGTACGGATCTTCGGATGCGACGGCTACGGAGCCCGAGTTCGATGCGGTTTCACCCGAGGATTTGGCTACGACAATGTACCATCTGATGGGTATCGTCGCTGACAAAGAGCTCATGGCTCCAGGCGATCGTCCTATCGAGATCTGTGACGGTGGCCGCGTGGTGACCGACTTGATCGCATAGCGAATCAGACCGCTTCTGATTTGTACAGTTTGACTCCAAGATTTCAACGACGAGGTCCTAGTGATGATTTGGTCGAAAGCGATCGGTATGTCCGCAGTGTTAGCCTTCTTGGCGATGCTAGCTCCAGGGGCCCATTTCGCTTGGGCTTCACAACCCGAGGCCAACGCATTGTCGGTCGTCGGAGTGCAGCGGGGCCAGTCCGTCGAGGTTCAGATCTCCGGGGCTCGTCTTGGCGATGCCCGCGAGTTGCTCTTTTACACCCCCGGACTGACTGCGAGCAACGTTACCAAAGTTGACGACAACAACATCAAGGTCACTATCACCGCAGCGGCCGATGCCAAGCCCCAATTGCATCCCTTTCGAGTGGTGACGGCAAGCGGTACAAGCAACCTGCGGCTCTTTGGTGTTTCGGCCTTGCCAACTCTGGCCGAGACCGAGCCGAACAGCGAATTTACCAAGGCTCAGGAGATCGCTATCAACACGACGATCGACGGAGTGGTTCTCAATGAAGATGTCGATTATTACTCGGTTGAGCTCGAAGCAGGCCAACGCCTGAACGTCGAACTCGAAGGGTTGCGGCATGCCTACCTGAACAACTTCTTCGATCCTTACGTTGCGATCTACGATGCGAATCGCTTCGAGATCACCGCGAGCGATGACTCGGTCTTTTTGCAGCAGGATTGTCTCTGTTCGATGGTCGCGCCGGCCAAAGGCCGTTACATCATCGAAGTTCGCGAAAGCAGTTTTGGTGGGAGCGATCAGTGCAAGTACCGTTTGCACGTAGGCGGCTTTCCAAGACCCGTTGCGATCCTTCCTTCGGGGGGACCTGCCGGGCAGCCCTTGACCGCAACCTGCATCGATTTGCTTGGAAATACCTGGCAAGAAACCTTCGATATCCCTGCCGATGCTCGAACCAAATCCGCAGGGGTTTGGTCGCAACAAGGTGGTCTGATCGCACCCTCGCCGAACATGCTGCGGGTCAACTCGCTGCCCAACGTCTTGGAGACCGAGCCGAACTCCGATTACAACGCGATTCCCACCTCCCACCCTGTTCCGGTGGCCTTCAACGGGATCCTCGAGACCGAGCAAGATCGGGACTATTGGATCATCGAAGCCAAAAAGGATCAGCAGCTCGATATCTCGGTCCACGCGAGAACTCCGTTGCGATCCCAAGTCGACACCGTACTGCAGATCTTCAAAGTCGGTGGGGGCGGGTTGGCTTCCAATGACGACCAAGGAGGCCCAGACAGTTACCTGAGTTTCAAAGTTCCCGAAGACGGCAAGTATGCCGTTTGTGTTTCGGATCATCTCGGGCGTGGAGGCAAGCACTTTGTCTACCGAGTGGAAGTCGCCGCGGCCGAGGCCGAGGTTGGAACGACCGTCAACGAGCAGGAGCGTTACGTTTCGCAGGTGGTCAACATTCCCAAGGGAGCACGAATGGCGATCGAAGCGAACTTGGCCCGCAAGAACGTCGGTGGCGAAGGTCGCATCAGCGTTCCAGATTTGCCAGCCGGGGCCACCCACTCCGATGGACTAGTGCCTGCCGACCAGAGTTTGATCCAAATGATATTTCGAGCTCCAGCCGATGCGGCCAACGCGTCGAAGCTCGTCGATCTATCGACCAGCTTGGCTGTCTCCCCGGAACGCACTTTGACCGGTTTTTTAAATCAACGAACTCAGCTTATCCGAGGACAGAACAACGTCGATGTGTGGGGGATGTGGCACGATCGTTTGGCTGTCAATATTGTCGATGCGGTCCCGTTTGATATCGAGCTCGTTCAGCCCCAGGTCCCGATCGTACGCAACGGGTCGATGAGTTTGACGATCAATGCCAAGCGCAATCCAGGGTTCGACAAGCCGATCAACTTGCGGATCCTCACGGCCCCGGCAGGGATCGGAGCATCGCCGGTGACGATCCCGGGCGATCAATCGACGGTGCAGATGAATATCACAGCCAACAACGGTGCGGCGATTCGCAAGTCACCGATATTGGTTTTGGCGACAACCGACAGCGGTTTTGGGCCCGTGACGATCGCATCAGAGTTTGTCGAGTTGGATGTGCAAGACGCGTTGTTCAAATTCAAATTTGCCAAGACGATGGCTGAGCAAGGTAAGCCCGCCGATGTTGTCGTTGGGATCGAACTTACGCGACCTGCTGAGGGAACCGTGGAAGTCGAACTGCTGGGACTCCCCCCTGGGACGACTTGTGCAACGGCGAAAATAGCGGTGGCCGCAGACGCCAAGCAGTTGATCTTCCCATTGACGATCCCAGTCGAGACCCGGGCTGGAAACTACAAGACCTTGGTATGCCGAGGGACCGTCACGAGCGACAAGGGGTTGATTTCGCAGACCAATGGGAACGCCGAGGTTCAGATCGATGTGCCCGTAGCCCCACCCCCTGCCCCAGCGGCCGCTGCTCCGATGCCGACGCCGGCCCCGGCCCCTGCCGCACCTGCTGACAAACCCCTGAGCCGATTGGAACAGCTTCGTCAGGAAAAAGGTGTTAAGAAATAATGCGATGGAAACCTATCACTTTCGAATTGCCGAACATGCGAACTTTTAAATCAGCGAAGTCAATGTTTTTGGTTGGCAGTTTTGCCTTCTGGGCACTCAGCGCGGCCCCTGGGGTGGGTTTGAGCCAAGATCCGGCCGCACCGGCGGCTGAGCCACCAGCGGCAGCAGCGCCAGCCACTGAGCCTCCAGCGGCAGCACCCGCACCGACACCAGCACCAGTAGCTGAGCCACCCGCACCCGCAGCACCCGCACCGGCACCCGCAGCACCAGTAGCACCCGTAGCACCAGCACCGGTTGTCTATCAATCGCTGGCTGTCTTTCCACCGTTGATCAAGATCAGTGCGCAGAACGACTTGCAGCATATCGTGGCCGTCGCGACCCGAGCCGATGGGATCACGGTCGATGTGACGGACCAAGTCCAGTGGAAG